>CAYYGS010000480.1:0-1529 GCA_964471335.1 uncultured Jutongia sp. | reverse complement strand
ATATTAAAGGGAAGCGAATACAATTCACCATGATAATTAGCAACCGGTGAATTCGTGAATCTGTTAAACTCTGCGAAGCGGTTCACATATTCCCACACCTCTTTCCTGTTCGTGTGAAAAATATGCGCACCGTATTTATGTACATGAATCCCCTCGATATCCTCTGTATACACATTTCCCGCAATATGCGGCCTCTTATCAATGACGAGCACCCGCTTTCCTGCGTCTGTTGCCTCTCTTGCAAATACCGCCCCAAAAAGCCCGGCGCCGACTACCAGATAATCATATTCTTTCTTCATATTTGTCCTCCATGTCGTTTTCAGCGGCATAAAATAGCAAAGCGAATAAATATGCAAAGTCAATACATTGACTTGTGAAAAATGCTGCTTTTGCATTTTTCCAAGAATGATTTAGTTGCGCTTGGGCGGTGTCTTTTACCGCCTTAGTGGAACTTCATTCTTTTCAACCTACGATGTCTGTTTCGAGCACTCATCAATCAGCATCAGAAGTCGCCAGTCCTCTCCCGTCTCCAAACCGATCCCAAGCTCGTCTACCGCATACCTGATTCTTTCCCCGATCATGCCATATCCCATCCTTTTCAGATCAGGATCTCCCTCTGCCTCCAGGTATTCCATCATGATCCGTACATTTGTTTCAATCAGCTCCACAGACGGCTCTTTCTCCCCGCACAGAGCGACGATCTCATCGTCATACTCCGCCAGCAGACTTTTGCGTGCCCGCTCCTGATCGTCCCACAGCCTCTGCAGGATCTCCTTTCCGGCCGACGTTTTGATCTGCTCCATGATCAAATCAATCAGCATTTCTCCGGAAAGCTGCTGCAAATGCCTGCGCACCGTTTCCAGATCCTGTTCAGACTCTATCTGTCTCGGCAGTTTCTCAGCCACAAAATCACCTAATCCTTTGTTTTCCAAACTTCATTCTTTTCAACCTAAAATAATCCCGTAATCACACCATCCTCGTTAACATCGATTCGCTCCGCTGCCGGATGAAGCGGCAGTCCCGGCATCGTCATGACAGTCCCGGTGATTGCAACGACAAATCCTGCTCCCGCAGAGACATATACCTCCCGTATTGTCAGCGTAAAATCCTCCGGCCTGCCAAGTCTCTTCGGATCATCCGACAGAGAATACTGATTCTTGGCCATACACACGGGCAGCTTGCCATAGCCGAGCTTCTCCAGACGGGCAATTGCCTGCTGTGCCGCCGGGGCATATGTCACTTCGCCGGCGCCGTAAATTTCACGTGCCACAGTCTCTATTTTACTATATATATCTTTCTCCACATCATACAGAGGCTCGAAATGGCTCTCCTTTGATTCCAGCGTCTGAATCACCTGCTCTGCCAGCGGTATTCCACCCTCTCCGCCATGCTCCCACACTTCCGATAAGGCGAAGGCGCAGCCGCGGCTCTCGCAAAATTCCTTCACAAAAGCAAGTTCTGCATCCGTATCGGTCACAAAACGGTTACATGTCACGACACACGGAATCTTATATTTCGCTACATTTTCT
>CAYYGS010000479.1:0-1534 GCA_964471335.1 uncultured Jutongia sp. | reverse complement strand
CTCTGTCCTATGCCTCTTGTCTGATGCATAAGAATCTGAGTACATGATCCATAATACGGATGGACTGCTCCACCTCGCCCGGAACATTCGGCTCAGAATCGAACTGGATAAAGTAGTAGTAACCCTCTTTCATATGCTGGATCTCGTATGCAAGTCTCTTCTTGCCCCACTCATCCACATTCGTGATGTTACCGCCGAATCTGGTCACATAATCCTTTGCCTTCTCGACAGTAGCTACTCTTACATCCTCTTCAATCTTAGCATCGACAACTAACGCTAATTCATATTTGTTCATAGTTGCCTGTACCTCCTTTTGGTCTCTGGCTCTCTTCATGGCTCCGCCCCCGTGTGATAAAGCGGCAGCGGCACGTACTGCGTGCTTTGCCCTGTTAGAAGAGAACAAGGAATTTTAAACGTATCACAATCAAATATTATACAATAATTTCCAAGAAAAAGCAAGTACTTTTTCTGATCCCCTGTTGAAATATTGTCTCCGAAACAGGAAAACAGATAATATGAAGCACACTTACGCACCCATTTTACTGCAGCATTTTCCGAAGCTCCTTTACCAGCGTCTCCATCTCCTCCTGCGTCCCGATAGAAATCCTCAGATAATTTTCAATCCGTGGATTATTAAAATGCCGAACAAAGATATGCTTTTCACGAAGCCCCTCAAAGAGCTGCCGTGCCGGAACATTCTTATGCGTGGCAAAGATAAAATTCGCCATGGAATCCTGAAAGGAAAATCCCAGCTGCTTCAACTCTCCCTTAGTCCATTCTCTCGTGGCAACGACTTTGGCTGTCGTCTCCCGAAAATATTCTGTATCCTCAAATGCTGCCTTGCCCAATACTGTTGACAGCCTCGTCATGGGATAGCTGTTGTAGGAGTAACGCACATCGTCCATCGCCCGTATCATTTCCGGGGTGCCCAGGGCATATCCGATCCGCATTCCCGCCAGAGAGCGCGACTTGGAACATGTCTGCACCACCAGTACATTGTCATATTCATCGATCAGCTTCCTTGCAGATTCCCCGCCGAAGTCGATATATGCCTCATCAATAATCACCAGCACATCACGGTTATGCTCTATCACATCCCGAAGAAAGTCCTCCTTCTGGCAGACGCCGGTGGGCGCGTTAGGATTCGCGATCACCACACCGCCGTTTGGCTTATAATAGTCCTCCCGGACCAGATCAAAATGATCATCCAGCTTTGGCTGCTCGTATGGAATCTGAAACAATTCTGCCCACACATCATAAAAAGAATATGTTATATCCGGAAATAAGATCGGCTTCCCTGAATTAAAAAAAGTCATAAACGCAATGGCCAGTACATCATCAGAGCCCACCCCCAAAAACACCTGGTTCCGCTCCAGTCCATACTCCTTTGCCACCGCATCTGCCAGCACCACAGACCCCGGATCCGGATAGAGGCGTAACGTCTCACAATCAAAAGATGCCAGCGCCTCCAGCACACGCGGTGAGGGCGGATATGGGTTTTCATTTGTATTGAGCTTGATCATATCCGGCAGAT
>CAYYGS010000478.1:0-1561 GCA_964471335.1 uncultured Jutongia sp. | reverse complement strand
GCAGCATCATCGCTGCTGAGAGAATCGTCGCAATCGGATTCGCGATATCCTTCCCCGCAATGTCAGGCGCCGAACCGTGGCTCGGCTCATACATACCAAACGAACCCTCGCCGAGACTTGCCGAAGAAAGCATTCCCAGCGAACCAGTCACCATACTTGCCTCATCGGATAAGATATCTCCAAACATGTTCTCCGTCAGAATTACATCAAACTGCTTCGGATCCCTGACAATCTCCATTGCACAGCTATCTACAAGCATATTAGTAAGCTCCACATCAGGATATTCTTTTGCGACATCTGCAACGACCTTGCTCCAGAGCCGGGAAGAATCCAGAACATTTGCCTTATCTACGCTGCAGACCTTCTTTCTTCTCTTGCGTGCAATCTCAAAAGCTTGCTTCGCAATCCGCCTGATCTCGTTTTCATCATATTTTAATGTATCGACCGCCGTCATTACCCCATCAATCTCTTTCGTATACCGCTCGCCGAAGTAAAGACCTCCGGTAAGCTCCCTCGCAAAGATAAAATCAAAACCACCCTCTACGATTTCTTCCTTCAGCGGGCATGCGCGGCTCAATTCCTCAAACAGGACAGCCGGTCGCAGATTACAAAAGAGTCCCAGTCCTTTGCGGATCTTTAACAGCCCCGCCTCCGGCCTCTTATCCGGCGGAAGTTCATACCAGCTGTCCACGCCTACTCTGCCTCCGACAGAGCCAAGCAGGATCGAATCGCTCTTCCCTGCACGTTCAAGCGTCTCATCCGTCAGCGGCTCCCCGTAAGCGTCAATAGAACAGCCGCCCATCAGCAGATCCTCATATTCAAAAGAATGGCCGAACCGCTGTCCAACAGTGTCCAGCACCTTCCTGGCCTCCCTCACGATCTCCGGACCGATACCATCCCCGGAAATTGATGCAATTTGATACTTCATAACCCCGCTTCCTTTCCTAACTCCGTAATTATCCTGAGTTTTTCAAAAAATGCCGGTGCAGCCTGTCCCTTGCGAAACGCCGCACCAACACATAGTGTATACCACAATACAGGGATATGTCAATTATTTATCCCAAAGCAAAATGGTCTTGCCCATATTTTTATGAATATCAAGCTCAAATGCCCGGTTCATATCCTTAATCGTTCGAACCGGTACCTGCGCCCCCACAATATTGCTCAGATAATTCACAATCTCCGGATTGCTCTGATACAACGCCACCGTGCGCTCAAAATCCTCCCGGCCGCTCCTGCTGCTGCCAAAAAGCCTGAGACCCTTTTCCAGAACCATTCTCGTATTGATCGGCACCGGGTACTCAGAAACGCCAAGCAGCGATATCGTCCCCTCCGGCTGGATATGGTCGATAATCTGATCAATCGCGCTCTGTGATGCGTCGCCTCCCACACATTCAAAAGCATGATCCAGCATCATATCCTTCGGTATGTGAAGTGTGTGAAAAGTGCCGTCTGCAAAGGTAAAGGAGGAAAGCTTCTCCTCACTGATACCAAAAACATAGAGCTTCGTCTCCGGAAATGTAGCCTTGAACAGGATCGCCGTGATATAACCCAGATTGCC
>CAYYGS010000477.1:0-1564 GCA_964471335.1 uncultured Jutongia sp. | reverse complement strand
AATCATATAGAGATATTTCTCGGGGATGGATGCCACCCATTTTCCCCCGTTTGCCTCCTGGCATGCGGCAAGCCGGTCTACAATCACATCCGCCCTGGCTTTCAATTCCATATCGCCTGTCTCGGCGTAATGCATCGCTGCCGCCGATAGCCAGTGTCCGAGAAAATGCCCTCTTAACTGGCATGTAGGCGACTCCCATCCGCCATGTATATCTGCCGGGATGTTCGCATCGTGTGTGATAGCAGCCTCCAGCTCATAATTATACAAAAGATTTCTGGTCGTAAGTTCCATAAGATAAGCCCGGTTGTCGTTTTCATGCTGGTGAAGCCTTTCGTCATAAATTACTACCTTGTCAAGAGACAGTTCTTCAAGGGAAGAAGTACTATTTTTGTTTTGTTTTGCGTCGGCCATAGTAAATGATTCCTTTCTATTGTAAAAACGAAGTAATCTCTCGTAAAAACCTGACTTCGTTTTTCATTTCCATTCTGAGTGTAACACAAAACCGATTTTCTGGAAAGTGTATAAAACAAAAACATCCGGCAATGCTTTTAACAGAGCGGGGCTCTTATTATATAGAAAGAACGCAAAAGGCGTGACATGCGTGAATGGAGGTAAAAATGACAAAAAAAGCAAAGATTGCCGGCATTGCGGCTTTGTTTCTGTTGACGGCAGTGCTGATGATGTTGTATCACCGCAGTGTGGAAGAAAAGAGAATGCAGCGGCATATTGCCAGTGAGGTGTTACGGCTTCATGTGGTGGCAAACAGCGACAGCGAACAAGATCAGGAACTAAAGCTGAAAGTAAAAGAAACCGTCGTTACTTATCTGCGGGGAGTGATGGAAGATGCAGATTCGGTGGAAGAGGCGCGGGCACAAATAAAAAAGCGTCTTCCTGAAATCGAGGAGATCGCACGGGAGAAAATGCAGACGGAAGGGTATGATTATGACGCAGAAGCGACACTGGGGGAATGTTATTTTCCAGTGAAAGAATATGGAGATCTGACCTTTCCGGCCGGAGAATATGAAGCGCTCCGGGTAAACTTAGGTGAAAGTGCCGGAAAAAACTGGTGGTGTGTGATGTATCCGACACTCTGCTTTGTCGATTCCACGTATCAGGTTGTACCGGAGGAATCAAAAGAAAAACTAAAGGAAAACCTCACCGAGAATGAGTTCAATTCTCTTTTGGATGGCGGGGACAATGTCCAATATTCATCCGGAGTCATAGAATGGATTAGGAATGCTCTTTTTTCTTGAAATCGGGGGATTTCCGTGCTAAAGTATAATTAGGTCAACGGCGCTGTTGACCAATGTCATCGTTCAGTGCCGTGGCGCTGCGTTGACATTGGTTACGGATATTTTCATTCAGAAAGAATGGGGGATATGATGAAAAAGAAAATAGCAGTGATATTTGGCGGCCAGTCATCGGAACATGAGATTTCCTGCATTTCGGCGGCGAATATTATAGACGGACTGAATAAAGAAAAATATGAAATACATAGGATTGGTATTACAAAAGAAGGGCACTGGCTCTATGTGGAGGAGGATACGCAGTTAAAAGACGGTTC
>CAYYGS010000476.1:0-1573 GCA_964471335.1 uncultured Jutongia sp. | reverse complement strand
CCCCTTCGGTTGTATTGCCTCTCTTCCGGCTTAGCGGAAAAGTAACCCGTCACAACCACTTTTCCGGATGCCTCTACCTCCCTCAGCTCATCCGGATCCACGTTGGGATATGCCGTTGTGAAAATATTTTGTATATGCTTCCGCCGGACCAGCTTAAGCATTGTATCTTTGTGCGGAAATTCATAATTTTTTTCGCCTTTTTCCGCATGATCCCCGCAGGATATCACTGCGTATCCCGGTATAAACGCATTCAAAAATTTGTCTGATGTCGCTGTCTTCGAGCCATGATGGCCTGCCTTAAAACCCATATAATATTCAAATCCTTCAGGTGGCGCTATGTCATAGTTTTTGCCGGAATAATTTTCCGCAATGGCTTTTTCCCCATCATTTGGCAGATCTCCTCCGGAGTAATATAAAAAGCCCCCCATCTGATAAAGAATCGCAACACTGCTGCAGTTTTTCTCATTTTTGTCACCCCGGATTTTATACCCTCCAGAGGGATTCGCATATTGATCCACCGCTGCCAGCAACATTTTCACCGGAGCGATCTCCGGTTCTAACATACCCGATACAGGCTCCAAAAGATTCGTGCCAATCTGCCCGGCAGACAGTTCAATAAATGTTCGATGCACACCATACATTTCAAAAAAACTGCTATTTCTATTGATCTCTATTCCCTCTGCAATCCTTTCCCCTATATAGATCGCTTCCTTAAACTTTGCTCCGGAAAAAAGCTCCGCATGGGCAAGCTGACTCATATAGATTACCAGATTGGACGGCAATTTGGTATGTATCTCATACCCTTCCTTCTCCAAGCCCGTTCCCACAGCCCTCCTTATTTCGACATCCTTCATCATCTCCCGGTACAGAAGTTTTACGGTATACGCATTTTCTTTCTTATCCTTGGATAAATGTTTCATCCTTTCCATAAAATCTGTGAAATCGTCTGATATATCTATGAGCTCATTTATAATGCAGCGCATACCATCCTTGAAATTATTTTTAAAAATTTCCTGCATACCCTCCCAAGCGCCTGTAAATATCAACAAATCATCTACTATCGCTTCAACTTCCTGCTGTATCACTTCCATTGCAAAGCATAGGCATTTCTCAGGATCTTCAGGCAGTTCCTGCTCATCAAAAGCCGTTATCATCTTCTGTCCGACCGTAAAACAAATGACTTTACAAAGATGCCAGAAATTATTTTTGACCAGCATGGCATAAATCCCGCCGTAGTGATCCGAATCAGCATGTGTAATAATAACCGCGTTCAGAGAGAATTTTACATTCTCGTTGATACTATGCAATATCTTTTCTTCCTGCCCTTCCTCACCGCCGTCTATCAGGATATTGTATTCCCAAACCACATCAATGAACTCTTCCTCTTCAAAACAGTAAGAATAAATGACAGGCAGTATCCGGACACTGCCCGCACCTGCCAGTATTTTTTCCTCATAACTTTCCAGATAATCTTCCGGGTTCGTTTTTATTTTTCTCAGTTTGGCAATCTGAATAAAGGAACTGTCTCCCTGCCCCACATCCAGTGTATGTATCCTTGTTTCCCATCTTTCTT
>CAYYGS010000475.1:0-1588 GCA_964471335.1 uncultured Jutongia sp. | reverse complement strand
CGGTCTCGCCCTCGTTGAGGCCGCTCAGAATCTCGGTGTTGACTCCGTTGGTGACGCCTACTTTGACAATTACCGGAACAAGGCGGTCGCCCTCTACTACAGATGGAACACTGCCATATTCTGAATAATCAACTGAACCATCCTTTAAAATCTTCGGCTTTGTATCAATCTCGGTATCAAATAAAAATTCATACCAGCCATCTTCACCGGCGATAGGTTTCCTGCCTTCTGCTATAAGATACTGTTTCCCAACTTTCTTTTCTTTAAGCATGGTGTCAATCTCACCATAATTAACCCCTTCTTTATTTACCCCCACATCTGTAAGAAGCTTCTCAACAGCCTGCCTGGTATATTCATTCTGAGCATTTCTAAAACTTGCATAAACCTTCATAATATCGTCTGAAACGACAATCTCAATTCCACTGCTATTTATTGCATCCTGTGACTGCATATCCTTCACCCCTTTCTTGCAATCCTTTGCATATTTGTACTCATGCCGCGAGCGTTCTGTCCTGCAATCCAATGATTATATGGACTGCTTACAGCTTAACCTCCTAATTTTTACCATACTCGCAACGCAAATTGACGGTTGAAAGAAGAATATATCCAAAATATTCCTAATTATAGTATATAAAACTTTGTTAGAGATTGCAAGATACTAAAATTAATCCGTAGTATTAGTATCAATAACTTCCAATTAAGATAAGAAACATAAAGATTCTGTTATCGTTTTTCCGCTGACGGTAAACCCTTCTGTCTTTGACAATTTTCAATCTTTTGGGAAAAGAGTGCCGCCCGCAGGCCAGGTCATCTGCTAACTGCAGGTTCGCCAAAACCTTCCTGTCCATCGCATATGGCTGCAAATCTTCCCTTGACAAATCCCCAAAGATACGCAAAAATTCAGCCGTCTGGCGGCTGATGTCACGGCGTCTCCCTCGAAAACGTGACAGACGCTCTTTAAGCTCCGCAAAACGGTTACTGCTGAATCCCATTACATTTGCGCCATGCTGACGGTAGCAGATATGCGGCGTTTCATCATAAATAATCTTTCCAAAACAGCCCGCCACAAGATAGAGCCATCTGTCATGCATTGTGGTAAACTTTGGCAGCTGCACTGCCACCATTTTCCGTAATGCCTGGTTCATAATCACAGTACATCCCGTAACAACATTTTCCACCAGCGCATTTCCAAAAGACGGATACACCGGAGGACGCCTGATATCTGCAGCAAGCTCCTGCAGGTTCCCATCGACAAGCTTTGGACGGCAGCAGTACAGACTCGGCTTCCATCCATCCTCCAATCCTTCCAGCCCCCGTATTCCGGAGCTTAACTTATCAGGCATCCAGTAATCATCCTGATCTGCGAAGGCATAATAATCCATTTGTTCATCAGCATGTTTAAGCAGCGCAAAGAAACTGCGAATCACTCCCTGGTTCTTCCCCTGCGCCCAGCGAAATTTTTCCGGATATTTTTCCTGATATTCCTTTAAAATCTCCTGTGTCCCATCGGTAGAGCCATCATCACGGACAAACAGAAAAAACTCTGCCACGCCTGTATTTTCACAATCCTGGCCAAAAATTGAGTCAA
>CAYYGS010000474.1:0-1616 GCA_964471335.1 uncultured Jutongia sp. | reverse complement strand
ACGGCAGCGGTAACTACACGCGGCTTTAAGACAGATGATATGGATAAGGTTGCAGAAGCAATTGCCATGATTATTGAAGATCCGGAGGGGAATAAGGAAAAAGCAGCTCAGATGGTAAAAGCGCTTACGGACAAGTATCCTCTTTATGAATAATGAATAGTGGAAGGGAGTATAGCCTATGACACACAAGGAAATGTATTATGAAAATTTAGCCGAGGGAATTATTGAGAAGCTGTCGCACCGGAATATGGAAGGTTATTACTGCAAGGACAGGGAGGAAGCAAATGCTAAGGCAAAGCGTTTCCTGACGCCGGACTGCTCAATCGCCTGGGGCGGTTCTGAAACGCTGAAGGAAATCGGTCTGCTTGATGATCTGGCTGAGGCAGAGGGCGAATATGAGATTTATGACCGCAAAAAGCCTCATCCGGGCATGACAGATAAAGAATATTATGGAAAAATGGTTACTGCCGATTTTTACTTTATGAGTTCTAATGCGGTGACTCTTGATGGTGAATTAATCAATATTGATGGAAACGGCAACCGTGTTGCCTGCCTTTGCAACGGACCGGAGCATGTCATTATTATTGTGGGCATGAACAAAATTGTTCCTGATGTGGAGAGCGGGATTGCCAGGGTACGCAATATGGCAGCGCCGCCAAATGCAGTTCGCCTGCAGACCGATACGCCATGTAAGGATTTTGGAAGATGCACTGACTGCCTGACCGATGACTGCATGTGCTGCCACACTGTCGTTACGAGAAAATCACGCACTCCGGGAAGAATTAAAGTAATTTTTGTCGGAGAGGAATTAGGGTATTAGGCACTTGGCCATTCTGAGGAGTGTGTGCCGTTGAATAACATATCATTAATAGAAAAATTACAACAGGATACCATATTAAAGGAGGAAGAATATCGTTTTCTCATTGAGAACAGCAATGATGAAGACAGGGAGTTTCTTGCGGAAAAGGCAAGAGAAGTCAGGGAAACCTACTACCAGAAAGATATCTACATCCGTGGCCTGATTGAGTTTACCAACTATTGTAAAAATAACTGCTATTACTGTGGAATCCGCAGTGGAAACAGGCATGCAGACAGATACCGCCTGGGTAGGGAGGAGATTCTGCAATGTGTTGATGAGGGATATACCCTCGGTTTCCGCACCTTTGTCCTTCAGGGCGGGGAAGACCTTTCTTACCGTACAGAGGATATTGGCAGTCTTATATTGGCAGTTAAGTCAGCCCATCCGGACTGTGCGGTTACGCTCTCTGTAGGGGAGCACAGCAGGGAGACATACCAGTACTGGTATGATTGTGGCGCTGACCGTTATCTGCTCCGCCATGAGACAGCAACCAGGGAGCATTATGAAAAGCTCCATCCAGAGAATCTTTCTCTGGAGAACCGCATAAAATGTCTATATGACCTGAAAGAAATCGGTTATCAGGTTGGAGCCGGGTTTATGGTCGGCTCTCCTTTTCAGACAGCAGGGCATCTTGCCGCAGATATGCTTTTTTTAAAGGAGCTAAAGCCTCATATGGTGGGAATCGGGCCGTTTATTGCCCAAAAGGATTCTCCCTTTGCCGGGTATGCCAATGGAACACTGGAACAGACACTTTTGA
>CAYYGS010000473.1:0-1638 GCA_964471335.1 uncultured Jutongia sp. | reverse complement strand
TCCTCCGGAAGCAGGCCCTCTACCATCACTTCCATTGTCTGACCGATCAGCTCCTCGTTTTTCTCAAATGCAATCTCCTGCTGCAGAGCCATGATTTCGTCACGGCGCGCCTCCTTCACCTCCTCCGAAATCTGATCTTCCATCTGTGCGGCCGGGGTATCCTCCTCCTGAGAATAAGCAAATACACCGAGCCGGTCAAAACGCATCTGTCTGACAAATTCCCTGAGTTCTGCAAAATCCTCCTCCGTCTCTCCCGGAAATCCCGTGATCAGCGTTGTCCGCAGGGCAATATCCGGTATTTCACGGCGAAGCATTCCAATCGTCTCCTCCAATCCGGCACGATTTGTCTTTCGCCCCATTCTCCGCAGAATCTCATCTGAGGCATGCTGAACCGGAATATCAAGATAATGGCACACCTTTGGCAGTTGTTTGATGGCCTGCACCAGTTCCGGCGTAATCTCCTCCGGATAGCAATATAAAATACGAATCCAGCGGATTCCATCCACATCTGACAATCTCGTAAGGAGCTCAGGTAAAGACTTTTTTCCGTAGAGATCAATGCCATACAATGTTGTTTCCTGCGCTACCAGAATCAACTCCGCCGCTCCCTGCTCTGCCAAATGCTCTGCCTGCGCCGTCAGATTCTCCATCGAGACACTCCGGTAACGCCCCCTCACCCTCGGAATCACACAGTATGTACAGCATTTATCACAACCCTCTGCAATCTTTAAATAGGCGTAATAACCGCCGGAACTGCTCTGCCGCTTGGTCAGGGGTTCCGGTAGATAATTGATATCTTTCAGACTCTCAAGGCGGCTCCCGTCCTCCAATGCCCTGTGAAGAACAGCCCCCAGTTCCTCATATCCTGTCGTGCCTATGATTACATCCACCTCCGGGATCTCCGTCCGGATCTCCCGATGATATCGCTGCGCCAGACAGCCTGCTGCCACCAGCAGCCGGCACTGCCCATGCTCCTTGTACTCTGCCAGTTCTAAGAGCGTGTTGATGCTTTCCTCTTTGGCGTCTCCGATAAAGCAGCAGGTGTTCACAATAATAATCTCTGCCTCTGCCTCATCATCAGTCATATCAAATCCATCCTTACGCAACGCTGTAATCATCATCTCGCTGTCCACCAGATTCTTATCACAGCCCAGCGAAACAAATAAAATTTTCAAGATCGTACCACCTTTATCTTATTATTTTTGTACATATCATCTCTGTGTCTTATATTTCCAAACTCTCGATACAGTTATTCATCAGCATCGCAATTGTCATCGGCCCAACACCGCCGGGCACCGGTGTAATCGCCCCGGCAATCGGTTCCACAGACGCAAAATCCACATCACCACACAGCTTGCCCTCCTCGTTCCGGTGCATTCCGACATCGATGACCACAGCACCCTCCTTCACATAATCCGCCGTAATAAACTGCCTCTTTCCTATGGCCACCACCAGAATATCAGCCCGTCTTGTAATCTCCTTTAAATCCTTCGTCCGGGAATGGCATACCGTCACTGTGCCGTTTTCCCGCAGTAAAAGCATTGACATCGGTTTCCCTACGATATTGCTGCGCCCTACAACGACGCACTCCTTCCCTTCAATCTCTATACCGGAGCGCTTCAACAGCTGAATAATCCC
>CAYYGS010000472.1:0-1641 GCA_964471335.1 uncultured Jutongia sp. | reverse complement strand
GTACTGGATGAGATAAAAAAGGGTGTGCAGATGATCCAGTATCAGGTGATTACATTGATGACGACAAACGGACAGGCTCCGTTTGTTACAGTGTTTATGTATCTGGATGAGGTGCCGGAGGGGCAGACGAGAGATGATCTGGCCCTGGTGACAGAGGAAATCCTGCGTCAGAGGATCCAGGGGGTCAAGAATGAGAAGGGTGTTTATATTACGCCGGCCTTCCCGAAGCTGATCTATGTGCTGGAGGAGGATAATATCCGTGAGGGGACAAAATACTGGTATCTGACAAAGCTGGCGGCCGAGTGTACCGCGAAGAGGATGGTGCCGGATTATATTTCGGAAAAGGTGATGCTGGAAAATAAAATAGATAAAAACGGGGAGGGACATTGCTATACCTGTATGGGCTGCCGTTCTTTCCTGACGCCGTATGTGGATGAGGATGGAAAACCAAAATATTACGGGCGTTTTAATCAGGGCGTTGTCACGGTAAATCTTGTGGACATTGCCTGTTCATCAGGAGGGGATATTGATAAATTCTGGGAGATTTTTGATGACAGGATGACGCTTTGTAAAAGGGCGCTTATGTGCCGCCATAACAGATTAAAGGGAACTCCTTCTGATGTGGCGCCGATTCTGTGGCAGTATGGTGCGCTCGCGAGACTGAAGAAGGGGGAGACGATTGACAAGCTTCTGTATGGCGGTTATTCGACGATTTCCCTGGGTTATGCGGGGCTTTGTGAATGTACGCATTATATGACAGGTAAATCCCATACGGATCCGAGTGCAACGCCGTTTGCGCTGGAGGTGATGAAGCGGATGAACAATGCCTGTGCCAGGTGGAAAGCGGAGGAAAATATTGACTTCAGCATTTATGGGACACCTCTCGAATCTACCACTTATAAGTTTGCAAAATGTCTTCAGAAGCGTTTCGGGCTGATTCCGAATGTCACGGATAAAAACTACATTACCAACAGCTATCACGTCCATGTGACGGAGCAGATTAACGCTTTCGACAAGCTGAATTTTGAGGCGCAGTTCCAGAAGCTTTCACCGGGCGGTGCCATCAGCTATGTGGAGGTGCCGAACATGACTGACAATCTGGATGCTGTACTCAGCGTGATGCAGTATATTTACGATCATATTATGTATGCGGAGTTGAATACAAAGAGTGATTATTGTCAGAAATGTGGTTACAACGGGGAAATTCAGATTGTTACCGATGATGATGAGAAACTGGTGTGGAAATGCCCTAACTGCGGAAATACAGATCAGGATCAGATGAATGTAGCGCGCAGAACCTGCGGTTATATTGGGACGCAATTCTGGAATCAGGGGCGTACGCAGGAGATCAAGGAAAGGGTACTACACTTATAGTTTAGATATACCATATACAATGAAAGGAGAAAAAGATTGACACATCAGGAAATTGCGAAGCTGGATGAGATTCTACAAAAGCACGATTATAATCATACCCTGTTAATTGCGATCATGCAGGACATACAGAGGGTATATCATTATTTGCCGCAGGAGGCATTGTGCTATATTGCAAAGAAATTAAAGCTCAGCGAAGCAAAAATTTATGGCGTTGCAACATTTTATGAGAATTTTTCTCTGGAGCCTAAGGGAAAATATGTCATCAAG
>CAYYGS010000471.1:0-1643 GCA_964471335.1 uncultured Jutongia sp. | reverse complement strand
GGAGATAAAACTACTCTTGTAGTTGCTCCGTTAGTTGCTGCCTGTGGTGGAAGGGTTGCTAAGATGAGCGGTCGTGGCCTGGGATTTACCGGAGGGACGATCGATAAGCTGGAATCTATTCCCGGTTTGCAGACTGCTCTTTCTCAGGAGGATTTTTTTGCAACCGTCAATGATTTGGGATTATCTGTCATCGGACAGTCTGCACAGATTGCGCCTGCCGATAAGAAGCTGTATGCCCTGCGTGATGTAACAGCTACTGTTGATAGTATTCCTTTGATTGCGGCATCTATTATGAGTAAGAAGCTGGCATCGGGAAGTGATAAGATTGTGCTTGATGTGACGGTGGGAAGCGGGGCTTTTATGAAGACAAAGGAGGATGCACTGGAATTAGCCCGACATATGGTATCGATCGGTGAGGCGGCGGGACGGCAGACAGTAGCTATTCTCACAAATATGGATGTTCCTCTAGGAATTGCAGTAGGAAATGATATGGAAGTCGTCGAGGCGATTGAGACGCTGCAGGGCCGGGGACCAAAGGATTTTGAGAAGATTTGTCTGGAATTTGCCGCACAGATGTTGTATCTTGGAGAGAGAGCCCCGTTAGAGGAATGCAGAAGAATGGCAGAGGATGCACTGCGTCAGGGAAGTGCTGCCAAAAAGCTGGCGCAAATGGTGCAGAGGCAGGGAGGGGATGAGAGCTATATTTATCATCCGGAAAAGTTTACCGCTGCGCCATTCCATGCTGATTTTGTTATGAAGGAATCGGGCTATATCACGCATATGGATACGGAGCAGTGCGGCAGGATTGCTGTGATTCTGGGAGCGGGACGAGAGACAAAGGAGAGTCAGATAGATTCTAAGGCGGGTATTTATTTCTATCATAAGACAGGAGAGTATGTGAAGGCCGGTGAGACTCTGGCATCACTTTATACATCCGAGGAGCCAAGGCTTGCAGAAGGCTTATTGTGTATGGAGCAGGTGTATTGTTTCGGACAGGAAAGAGTAGAACCAATGGAGGAGATTCTTGCTTATGTGACGAAGGAAGAAGGGAGTAGTACAGAAATAAAGGTATCTATGAAATGATTTCACACTCCGGCAGTTTTGTCTTTAGTGTCTGAATATCCCTTTTGCGGATACCTGTATCTGTGAGGTTCAGGAAGCGCAGCTGTGTCAGTTCCGACAGCTTATTTATGTCACGAAGCTTTGGGTTGGAGGATAGATCTAAATGAATCAGATTTTTTAGCGGACTGAGATTTGGAAGCTCTTGTAGGTTATTATGGGACAGGACTAAGACCTCCAGCTCCTTCAGCTGTAGAAGGGGCTGGAGCGAATCTTTATTTTGCAGCTGGTTTTGATTCAGATAGATCTCTTTTATGTGCGGAAACAGATTGACCGAAGAGATCTCTGTCAATTCATTTTCTCCTGCATACAGATATTCAATCGAGTCATATTCCAATGAATTTTCAATTCCTTCAAATGGAAGTGACACAATTGCATCGTCAAGGGTGGATAATTTTTTACACTGCAGATCTAATTCGTTCGTTTTTTCCGGAGGCGAAGTTTCTTTATCATTTTCTATTTGATGTAATTCATATACGGAAGATGGATTCTTTTTTTCCTGTGGTTCCTGACAGAAAACGAGG
>CAYYGS010000470.1:0-1659 GCA_964471335.1 uncultured Jutongia sp. | reverse complement strand
ACCCAATACACTTGGATTCTATCGATTTGGTTAATCTCTTAATTTCAATTGAAGATGCATTTAACTGTCAACTTGACACTGATATGTATGTAAATATTTTTAATTATTCACTGAGAGAAATAGCAGAGGTTTTATCGTCATATGGAGATATTGTTTAATCAAGATTCGGAGCAGTTAGCGGTAGTTGAAGGCGACCGTAGTTTCAGCTATAAACAATTGGCTAGGCTAATTGATAAAAAAAAGAATTGGTTGTCTTCGCATTGTCACAGCAAAGAACGGGTATTGATTTTGAAACGCAATAGTGTTGAATTAATTGCTAACTACTTTGCGTGTGCAGAATCTTCAATCGTCGTTATACTTGCGGATTACCAAATTAAGGAAGAAATTATTCATATCATTAAAGAGTGTTCGCCTAAACTGATAAGCATAGACGCGGAAGATTTAAGAGATAGAGCTGAGATTTTAGAAAAATATGGAATTAAATATTGTATACAGAAAGAGGACGAAGATATCTGGATAAAAATCTCAACGGAGTTTGTAAGCAATGATGTTTTGGATAAAGCATGTTTGGTACAATATACTTCTGGCTCTACGGGATTAAGCCGAGGCGCAGTTCATTCATTAGAAACATTTGAATACATGAAACATGAATTTGCACAACGGGTAGGAGTAAAGCCGGGGGAAAAATTTATTGCAACAGTGTCATTATGCCATGGGTACGGTTTCACATGTATATTAATTACATGTTTATCTAATGGCGGAACTCTACATTTAGTTGATGGTAAAAACATCCCTGGCATATTGAAATGCATAGAAGAACAAAAAATTAATTATCTTTTTTCTGTCCCGCCCATTTTCAAGGGGCTTATACGATATTTAGGGATTAGACAATATAATCTTTCATCGCTTAAATTTTGCTGTTCAAGTGCAATGAAATTAGAGCAAAGTGTGGCTGAAGAGTTTAAGGAACGTAGCGGGAAGTATCTTAATCAAGAATATGGAAGTGCAGAAACGTCGGTAATTAGCGTAACAAATTATACCGATGATAACTATAAAACATCCAACCAAGGCAGATGTGTTGATAGTGTTAAAGTATCTATTGCGCCTGACGGGGAAATCTTAGTTGACTCTAAATCAATGGCGATTGGTTATGCTGATGGAATAAACTTGATTGGAACATTCCATATGGGAGATATTGGAGGGGTCAATGCCGATGGCACTATATCCATTAGTGGACGAAAAAAGAGGCTGGTTGATGTGGGCGGCAAGAAGTTCTTTTTGGATGAATTAGAGTATAGCTTATGTGGATGCAATGAGGTTGAGCAAAGCTATTTTGATTTAGAGAATGGTATCATAGTTGCTTATATTAAATTGCGTGCGGATGCGGATATGCTTACCGTGGAGGAATACTGCAAGCAAACTCTTGCGCCATATAAATGCCCTAAACGGTTTGTCAAGATTGATAAATTGACATGTAGTAGCATAGGCAAAGTTAAGTTGGAGAATTTGAGGAATGAATCTACTTAAAAGGAATTTCAAATTGTGCGCACGTTTCTATTCCGAGGAGAGGTCGGGCTCACCGATGCAGCGGCGCTTTTTGCGGACATTGAAAATTATTTCTTTGTCCTTAAAATATTTGTTTCTAAAAAAAATAGAAAT
>CAYYGS010000469.1:0-1660 GCA_964471335.1 uncultured Jutongia sp. | reverse complement strand
GCCAAAGTAAATTCCATCCCTCTACGCAAATACTGTGGAAGTTACTCTGACAAATTATTAGAAATATTTCCAAAACAGAATTACGTAAACAGTTGAAAATTTCAACCGCTACACTTGCAAAGTTGTCAAAAAATGAGTCGGTATCAATGAAAATAATTGAAGATACTTGTAATTATCTTCATTGTCAGCCTGGAGATATTATGAAAATGGAGCAGGAAATTGACAAAAATAATTTGCTGCATACTTTGCGTTAGGAAAAGAAAATTAAGCTAAAGGGCGGTATTTATCATCAAACGCAGGTGAAGCTGGCGTATAATTCTAATCATATAGAAGGAAGCAGACTAACAGATGAGCAGACACGCTATATATATGAAACGAATACTATAGGAATAGAAAATGAGCCGGCAAGAATTGATGATATTATAGAAACCGTAAATCATTTTTAGTGTTTTGATTATATGTTGGACTGCGCCGACGATATTCTGACGGAAAGTATAATAAAACAGTTTCATTCAATATTGAAAACGAATACGTCAGACAGCCGTTTGGAATGGTTCAATGTTGGAGAGTATAAGCAGCGTCCTAATATGGTCGGAGATTCAAAAACAACACCGCCTGATAAAGTAAAAAAGGAAATGCAGAGATTATTATCGTGGATTAAAAGAATTTGATGTAGAAAGAGGATCTTTGGTAGATACCTGCTTATCTGCACAGGACAGATATAAAGAGATGTTGGAATACTTCAAAGTTTGAGAGTCTTGTGTATTTGGGTGCTAAGTAGTATAATTATGGGAAAATAAAAAATAAGGGATGACGGAAAGGCTCAATAATTAAGGAGGATTTAGTGATATGGAGCAATATAAGAAGGAATTTATCGAATTTATGGTGGAAAGTAATGTATTAAAATTTGGTGAGTTTACATTAAAGAGTGGAAGGAAATCCCCCTTTTATATGAATGCGGGGGCTTATGTGACTGGCGATCAGCTTCATCGATTAGGGCAGTATTATGCGAAGGCAATTCATGAGCATTATGGAGATGATTTTGATGTGCTTTTTGGGCCGGCATATAAGGGGATTCCTCTCAGTGTTGCGACGGCGATTGCATATAGTGAGCTGTATGGAAAGGAAATCCGTTACTGCGCTAACCGCAAAGAGATTAAGGATCATGGTGATGTTGGTATTTTGTTAGGAAGTAAGATACAGGACGGTGACAAGGTAGTAATTATTGAGGATGTTACGACTTCTGGCAAATCTATTGAGGAGACCTTCCCGATTATCAAGGCACAGGGAGAGGTAGAAATCATTGGGCTTATGGTTTCTTTAAACCGCATGGAGCGTGGACTTTCATCTAATGCAAGTGCTTTGGATGAGATTCAGGAAAAATACGGAATAGGAGCACATGCCATTGTAACCATGAAAGATGTAGTGGAGTGCCTGTATAATAAAGAATGTATGGGCAAGGTACTTATTGACGACAAATTGAAAGCGGATATTGATGCTTATTATGAGGAATATGGTGTAAAATAGGGATTGGTGTGTAAAAGCGGCATGCTATTGATGATGTTGTGCCTGCGTATAGAACAGTAGCCTGCGTATAATTTGCAGGCTAGTACATCGTTCAATTAATTTCTCATAGTTTGGCGTAGGATATTTTTCTGAG
>CAYYGS010000468.1:0-1677 GCA_964471335.1 uncultured Jutongia sp. | reverse complement strand
ATTAGACCCATAACAGATTAAATTGCCATTCCCTAAAGTTTTCGACGGATGCACACGGATTTGCAATCGACCCAAATTCGATTTAGGAATATGCTGCCCCGCAGTATAATTCATTCTGGTGCCGGAAACTCTTTAACCAACGTTTCCCTAAGAAAGCAGAAATTTCAGAAATGCCTCGCAGCCCTCCAACACATCAGCATAAGTTACATCAAACTCCCCTGTATACCATGGATCCGCAATTGCTCGACTGCTTCCGGAATATTCTAACAACTTGTGTATCTTATGTTCCGGATCTCCTCCGGCTATCCTGGTCATATTGCGGATATTAGCGTCATCCATACCGATCAGGTAATCGTACTGCGCATAGTCACGCTTCGTCATCTGACGCGCCCTGTGTCCCGTGCAGGGGATACTATGCTGTCGGAAAATGGACATGGTACCGTAGTGAATGCCGTTTCCGATCTCCTCCGTGCTGGTGGCTGCGGAGTCGATATGAAAACGATCGGTGAGACCGCGGGTATCGACCATGTGTTGTAGTACGAACTGGGCCATGGGGGAGCGACAGATGTTGCCGTGGCAGACGAAAAGTATTTTTATCATGGTTTTCATATCTCCTTATAACTTACTTTTTCCTTATTTTTCCGGGATTTTCCGGCACTTCTGGGGCAGATGCAGATTTCTGATATCTTCTTAGAAGAGTGCATAAATCTGCATATTTCCGCCATCAAAAGTTGTAAAATAAGTTGTAAATGGGGTGTCCGTACAACTGGCCGTTTTTCGCTGCTTACTGGTTGCACACACGCTTCATCTCTTCCTGCACATCATCGAAGCCGAGATGAGTGTATGTATTCAGCGTGACACCGATATCAGAATGTCCCATGATATACTGCAATGTCTTAGGGTTCATTCCGGACTTCGCCATATTTGAGCAGAACGTGTGACGGCAAACATGGGGCGTAATCTTTGGAAGCTGCACCTTGTAGATGCTGTTATATTTTTCCAGGATGTGCTGAAAATATTTCTCCCAGTGCAAAGCCACCATAGGCATTCCGTTCTTATCCAGAAACAGGAACCCTGTATATCCATCAATCATAGGCTCCACTTTCGGCTTAGCTCTTGCTGACAGAATGCGTCTGAAACAATCATATACATCATCCATCATAGGAACCAGCCTTGTCCCGCTGGAAGTTTTGGTATCCTCAATAATATAATTCATGTTCCGATCCCGCTGAAGCTGATGGTCTACATTTATTTTCCGATTATCAAAATCAATGTCGGATATGGTCAGCCCCACGAACTCTGAAATACGTAATCCCGTGTGAAACAAGATGTAAATCCCGTCATAGTATCTGGAAAAATGTGGATCCGCCTTGATGAACTCCAGAAAGATTCGCTCCTGTTTTCTGGTGATGGCCTCTCTGGTCACACTGTCATTGACTACCACCGTAGCAAGCTGAAATTCAAAAGGGTTTTTCCTGATGTAGTCATCATCCATAGCCATCTGGAAAGCGGGCCTTATCACTCCTCGCACAGTTTTTATGCTGCTGTATCCTCTGCCGTCTTTCTGCAGTTTGATCAGCCATGCTTTGGCATCCGACAGCTTCACCGTATCAATCCGATTTTTCCCAAAATCTTCATTCTCCAGAATGTGAATCACTACATTGTAATTTGCTTCCG
>CAYYGS010000467.1:0-1679 GCA_964471335.1 uncultured Jutongia sp. | reverse complement strand
AACCGGAGCACCGCATGCATGCTGACAGACACAAGCTCGGTAAATGCCGCTACCACCTTGTCAATAGACTCATCGAGCCTGACAACACGGTCATGGGCCAGCGCAACATGCTCCTGCATGAATCCATCAAAACCACTGGCACGGAATTTGCTGGACCGAAGATAATTCTCCGCAATAATATCATCCTGTTCCGTCGGCGTATTGGGGATCATAATCACGGATTCTCCCGGTGTAAATGCTCCTTTCGGATCAAATACCACCTCTCCGATTCCCTCATGGATCAATGCCATCGGAAGCTTCTTTGCCAGCACCTCTGCCGGCCTGGCCCCCTGGTAATATCTCTGGTCCGCATGGCAGATTGATAAATGCGTCGGCCGTACGATGACCTCTTCCCCCTGAAGATCAATGTCCTGAAAAGACATCTCAAATCTCCGGGGCGCCACTAAACGATACACAGTATTTAACATAATTTATTTCCCCTCCTCATTGAGCAGCGATTCTGCCACACGCAGATCATAGGGATACGTGATTTTAATATTATAGACCTCTCCCTCTACCAGATATACCTTCTCTCCCTTGATCACAAAAATCTTGGAAGCATCCGTCAGAATCTCCTTCTCCTGATCGGTCAGAGACTCATAAAGCTCCTTTAATTTCTTCGCCCCAAAAGACTGCGGCGTCTGGCCCTGATACATTCTGGCACGGTCCGGCACGCTTGTGATAAACTGCCCGTCGTCGCTGTCAACAATCGTATCGGTCGCAGGGATTACCGTATCACAGGCGCCATATTGCTTCGCATATTTAATATTCTCCTCAATAATGCGGTATGTGAGAAATGGCCGCACGGAATCATGTGTCACAATGATCGTGTCATCATCCAGCCCGTATGCTTCCTCGATATAGCGGATGGAATTCATAATCGTCTCATTCCTCGTCGTTCCGCCCTGCAGCACCTGAATTGACTCCGCACGTTCCTCTCCCAGATATTTTTTCAGGAGATTCTTCGTATGCTGGATCCATTCCTTCGGACACAGTACGATCAGTTGTTCAAAGGTATCATGCACGATGAATTTCTCCACAGTATGAATCAGGATCGGCTTCTTCCCCACCTTCAAAAACTGCTTCGGCTTTTCTACATTTCCCATGCGGCTGCCGACACCACCGGCCAAAATTACTCCAAAGACCATCTTAATCCTCCTATCGATTCCTATTTATTCTCATTAATATAATTTACAAGTCCCTCTGCCTTTATGATCTTCTGCATAAATTCCGGAAAGGCCTGTCCCTGATACTGCGTCCCCTTCGTCCGGTCATAGATGATCCCGCTGTCAAAGTCAATCTCTACCTGATCTCCTGCTTCAATCTCCGCAGCCGCCTCCGGGCACTCAATGATCGGCAGCCCGATATTGATTGCATTGCGGTAAAAGATACGCGCAAACGTCTCCGCGATCACACAGCTGATACCGGATGCCTTAATCGCAATCGGCGCATGCTCACGGGAAGAGCCGCATCCGAAGTTTTTATTGGCCACCATGATGTCTCCCGGTTTCACCCTGTTAACAAAATCAGGATCAATATCCTCCATACAGTTCTTTGCCAGCTCTGCAGGATCTGATGAATTCAAATATCTTGCCGGAATAATTACATCTGTATCTACATTATCCCCATATTTATGAACA
>CAYYGS010000466.1:0-1683 GCA_964471335.1 uncultured Jutongia sp. | reverse complement strand
ATGGTATGGATGTACAGGGCTTTGATAACAACAAAGAGTATCTTTTTTCTGTTCTCGACCAAACTGTTCCGGAAATAAGATCGGAATACGAAGAAGCCTTTGCCAGGCTTACAGATGAGAATAAATATTCTTTAGATAAGACCACGTTAAGCAATGCAAAAGAAACTGCTTCAGAATTAATTAATAAAATGGATACTGCGGAAACCGACATTACAGAACTTTCCGGAAAATATGCATTTGATTTTGCAAGAGAATGTGCTAATACCATTTATGCGAATTGCGATTTGCAGTTAAGCGACAACTACAATATGACACGTGACCAATATATGTATGAAAAGGTAGAATGGTTCTTACAACATGGAGACGACAGTATTCTGTTTATCAATGGTCATAACGGACATATCGGAAAAACATCTGTTGCCGGATACACATGTTTAGGAGAGCTATTGTCAAAAAATCTTGAAAACGGCTACTATGCGATTGGAACAGACGCGCAGAAAACACAATTTAATTCGCAGAAAGACAAGGGAGGGTTTGAGGTTGTTGAAGTCAGCAATTCAAATGAACTGAACAGCCAACTTGATGCTGCCGACAACGACCAGTACTTCATTGACTTTGCAAGCGCACAGTCTGATGAAACATGGAAACAGATTATGAGCAGTGAGCAGACGGTTACCACGCTTAATGTCGGTTTGTCCGGTATGCTGAAAATGTTAAAATCTGCATATACAACAACGGTAATTCCGCAATCCACGTTTGATGGTATGATTGTTTTTCATGCAGTTACACCGTCAACGCTTATCGAATGATGGGATAGATGTCCGACAGAAAACACAGTCAATGATTTTTTCCTCATAAATATAGGTATCCTTCTTCCGTCCGATGCAGATTGCGCTTACAATGGTTTCATCAGGATAGTAAAATCATTTGCCAAACAAATCACTGTGTGACCCAGTGCGGGATAAGGTCAGTACTAATACGTCACCATCAACTCGGTAAATCAGCAGCCAATTCGGCTGGACATGGCACTCACGGTATCCTGCCCAGTTACCAGACAAGGCATGATCCCTGTTTTTCTCCGAAAGAGGAGTCCCCATGGCAAGGTCGGCAATCACGTTCTCCAACAATCTGATATCCAGCCCTCGCTTCATTGCAAGCTTATAATCTTTCTTAAATTGCGTAGTGAGTTTGACTGTGTACTTTGTATTCCTCATGCTTTTAGGTCTGCGAAAAGTTCATCCAGGTTAGTATACCCTTTTACCGATGCATCTTTCGCAATCCTTTCGGCCTCCAACATAGCGGCAACGGTCTCGCTGTTAGGCTGATTTAAAGAAATGTCAAAGGGAATCCGCCCTTCCCGTAGAGACTGACGGACAAAAATGTTAAACGCCGTTGTCAGATTCATACCAAGTTCCCCGAACAACCTGTCAGCCTGTGCTTTCAAATCTGAATCCATGCGGATGCTAATGTTTGTAGTAGTGCCAGCCATATAATCATCTCCCTTCTTCTGATAACTACAGTATATGTCATTTGCACGAAAAATACAATGTACTGCACGAAAAAACTGAGATTCATTTTAAAAGGTGAATAACGGGGTAAATAACTGGAGGAATCTTCTATACCATAAATAAGCTGCCGCTTCACGAATATTCATTCGCTAAAGCGGCAGTTCCATAACCTACG
>CAYYGS010000465.1:0-1684 GCA_964471335.1 uncultured Jutongia sp. | reverse complement strand
CTTCCCATTACAATCCTCTCTCTGAAACAGGCCGGCCACAACATCCACCCCTGTCTCTGTTATCTTTGAAAGCATCTTCTCATACATATCAAGCTCTACCCAGTCATCCGAATCGACAAAGCTGATATACTCTGCATTTGCATGCTGCAGGCCTTTATTCCTGGCGGTACCCTGTCTTCCGTTTTTGTCACAGTGGATTAAAAGAATGGAATCCGGATATTGCTTTTCCCACTCACAAAGCCTTTCCCATGTACCATCCGTCGAGGCATCATCCACGAAAATCAGCTCCAGCGATTCAATCCCAACAGTCTGGCCCACAAGAGACTCCACACAACGGTCGATGTATTCCTCTACATTATAGCACGGTATAATAATACTAATCTTTTTCATATCATCTGATTTCTCCATTCTCCAGCCATTCCCGGACCTGAGCCAGCATTTCCTTTACCGTTTCCGCGTTATTATTCTGATGCCTCTTCTGATATATCTTCTGAATTTTCTGCTGCTGCCGTTCATAATATTCCCGGTCTGTGCAATATTTTCGGATCTCCTGCCTCATCTGCGGCAGATCCTGTACAAAGAAATCCTCATCTACCACGTTCGCTACATCGCAATATGGCAATGTAACCACCGGCACTCCTACGGCCGCAGCCCTGGCAGCGCCTCCACCGCCTCCCTTCCGCGGCGGATTCACAAACAAATCTGTCATCTGCAGTACATCCGTCAGATCCAGGCGCATCCCAAGCCACTTTACACGTTCCTGTGAGATTCCGGGGAACACTCTCTGATGGCATTCTCCGATCACAGCAAAGCAGATGTCCTCCTGCTCCGCTGCCTCTGACAGCATCCGGATAAAAGGCTCCGTCATTTCCTGATCAAGACGGTTTCCCACGATACAGACCACGAAAGAGTCCTCCGGAAATCCAAAATCACTTTTCGTATATTTCCCCTTCTGCATCTTATGTTCCACCACCAGATTAAGAAAATATCTCTTCTGCCCCTTTTCATCAATATAGGAAATCTGATCCTTCACCGTGTCAGAACCGCTTTCCATATAAGTAAGCATCACCGGCGCCTCAGATACGCTGTACCCGTCCGTACACGGCATAGAAAGCACCGTTGTCATCCCACAGTAAATATCATGAAAGAAGCTATTTGCTCCGATATGCCAGATACAAAATGGTTTCCAGTTTTTAATCTTCCATACAATATCCCGCAGAGCTGTCAGATTCTTTTCACATGCTGTCACCTGACAGGCCGGGAACTCCGCTCCCTCATATTCTACCATAAATTCCCCAACCGCACTTTTCTTATAATTCCTCTCCGAAGAAAAGAGCCAGAATTGTTTCATTTTTTCCCTGTCAAGCTCCGGCATATTAATCAACAGGAACACCTCATATCCCAGTTCACACTGCAGCAGACGGCACATCTCCAAAACAAGACGTGTCGGCGCATGAAGATAGCTGTTGACCGAATCTGTTTCTATGACAATCCGCTTCGGATTCCTCTCCTCATACGGCGTATATCCCGGCAGCATCGGATATCTCTGCTGAAAGCGTGTCAGGAATTCCTGGTTCAGCTTTCTCGCCATACCGTAATCAACAGCGCAGTCGGCACGGCCAAACCGAGTACAATCTAACTGCATACGGACATTTTCCGAAGCAAACACATCAAGCCCCCCTGC
>CAYYGS010000464.1:0-1708 GCA_964471335.1 uncultured Jutongia sp. | reverse complement strand
GGAAGCGCTTGTCAGGCTGGTAAAAAGCATCCCTGTTTCTTATGATGATAAAGAGGACTGGCATGGCGCGTATTCATCCGTACTTGATCTGTTGGAGGCGAAGGGAGTAAAAGATGCACCAAAAGAATTACTGCCATATCTGTATGAACATACACTATGCTCTTTCTGCAGGGAATATATTGTAAAAGAGATGGGGCGGAGGCATATGGTGACAGAAGAACTTCTGCAGGAATGCCGGTATGACAGTAATGATAAGATTAGAAAATATGCCCAAAAGCGGCTTAAGTCCTGCATCCGCATCAGCAGAAAAGGGGTTAATGATAACAATTCAGCAGAAGGCTGAATATGCTTTACACTTTGGGAGTAGATTGTTATAATGATTGTAGGCACAGGTTAACAGAATCATTTTGGGAAGCAGGTGATCATATGCCAAACGGTGCAGAAATAATCAAAGATGCGCTAAATGATTTTCAAAAAATTCAAAGGCACATGTTAAATGCAAAGAGTGAGAATGCCGATAAAACTTATGAAGGCTTAAAGGACGATTATATGTCTTTAAAAGCATTGCTCACAAGTTTAGGCGTCAATCTCACAGAGATTGATAAAATTAAAGAGTGACATTCCGGATCAACTAAATAGCAGCCATATATCAAAGGCGTAAGGTCTTTATAAAGTATAAGGCTTTACACCTTTTTGATTCATTTCAGGTATGGATATGCACAACTTTAAAAAGGAGAACAAAGGAATATGTTTGACAGATGGAAAAGAAAAAAACAGGAAGCCCCCATGGCTGATACAGCACAGGGAAGCAATGAACTGACTTTGGAACAGGCGAATCCAATTACCAAAAGCATTGTTGCGCAGCTGGGTTATCCTTATCAGATATTTTCAGCGAAAGCAGGCTATGAAGAAGTCATGGGTGCCTATGAGCAGGCTGTATTACAGGGGCAGCAGGAGGGGGTTACACCGGTATTGGTTCCTTCAGACGAGACATTAGATGAGTATTTTGGCATTTTAAAGGACGATGGATATTCCCTGGAGGAGACTTTAAAGGCAGAACTGAAATCCGGTGAGGAATTGCTGAAAAAGCATTTTGCAGAGTACACAGATGAAGAAACGAATGAATTGGATATGGATGAATTTGTTGGTGAATCTGATGATGGATCAGAGGTGGTTGATCGATATACAGCTTTTCATAACTGGTCCGGGGGAATCGTAGAAACGATATTGCTGAAGGTTCCCACGACCAGACCGTGGGAACTGGTGGCATATGTGCCTTTTGGCGGATGGAACGATTGTCCTGATGTGGAAGAAATGACGGCTGTCTGTAAATATTGGTTTGAAAAATACGGGGCAGTCCCTGTGACAATTTCTCATGATGTGATGGAAATGCGTGTACCGGCTCCTGTTGCAGAACAGGATTCCATGCTGGCGGCCAGGGAACATTTTGCGTTTTGTCCGGACAGGGTGTATCAGGGTTCAGGGACTTTAAGCGCGCTGGCGAAATGTATTGCGGCATCGGAAATATGGTTTTTCTGGTGGGATTAAGGAATCTGAAAGAAATAACCTGAGATTAGTTCCTGCTCCGGACGGGCATGGGATGTAAAAATGAACTGGGCATATGGAGTCAGACCCTGGATTCATGAAAGGAGGGCAGCTATGGGAAAAGATACTCGTCTTGTCAATATATATCTTAAAATACACCATA
>CAYYGS010000463.1:458-1715 GCA_964471335.1 uncultured Jutongia sp. | reverse complement strand
ACAACATTTTTAATCCCCATCCCATGCTCTCCCTTATCCCTTTCCTTTGTTGTCAAAAACCTTCCGCCCACCACAACCGGGTCTTTTCCGATACTGGTCTTAACGGAAATCACCACTTGTCCTTCCTCCAGGACAAACTTAAATTTTATCACTTTATCCTCACAATGGCTGCACGCTTCAATGGCATTATCCAACAGATTGGACAGAATAACCACGATATCCTCTTCCTGCATATTCAGCCCTGACAAATCATTTACATTCAGGACAAACACAATACCCTTGCCTACCGCTTCACGATATTTTTCATTCAGGATGGCATTCACAATCACATGATTTGTATCAATCGCATCCATATTAACTCGCAAAGCATGATCTACCCGTTCAATGTATTCATTCAGCTCCCTGTACTGTCCTGCTGCAGCAAGGGCACGTATGCAGGCAAGCTGGTTTTTGTATTCATGTATTCTTTTACGCTGTTTCTCCAAATTTTCGGATATGGAGTGGTACATTGCCGTCTCACTTCTCACCTGCTCTCTGAACACTTCATCCTGCCTAAGCTTATTCTCCCGCTCCACAAGCTCATTCGTCATCCAAAATACGATAAGATTCATCACAACCATGCCCACTGCCACATAAATCAGAATATCTCCCTGATCCGTCGGCCGCGGCAAAACAACGGTCACGCTAATTGCCATGACCGAAACGAAAGAGATTAATGAAACCAGAAAAAGCCAAAACCATTCCGCATTCGTCAGTATATTTCCTGCATAATGCTGCATAATTCTCCTAATCACCAGGATAATAATAAACAGAATCAGCCTGCACAAAACAGACCAGAACGTGGGGAAAGGAGATAGCATTGCCGCTGCAAACAGATATCCCGGAAACACCGTTTCGGCATATAACAATGTCAGGGCTTCCGCTATCTTTACCAGCCCCTGAAACAGCATGGACAAAACCACTATTTTTACATACCCGATTTCAAACACCTTACACATTAACACAGAGCCTGTGGCAACGACGGTAAGCATTTTCAGCAATTGATAATCCTGAAAGAGCTCTGTCAAAGCATAATAACCGATAAAATACGCTATCCAAACCGCCAAAACCATTTTATTCCTAATCTTTCTTTTCCGGGCAAATGCTTCTATATATATTTTACAGCACAGTGCTTCCCACACTACAGGTAATGCACTGAATACAGATGCCGCCATCAGCTCTCCCCCCTCCGTCTGATATATTCCCTTTCGACAGCTT
>CAYYGS010000463.1:0-448 GCA_964471335.1 uncultured Jutongia sp. | reverse complement strand
TTATAGTATTTCTTTGAAATATTTATCTCCATACCATTTTCCAGGGACGCCGTATAGCGCACAATATCTTTCACATATTTCATATTCACTAAAAAACTCTGGTGGATGCGGAAAAAGCCGAACTGCCTTAATTCCTTCTCAACTATATCCAGCTTGCCATACTGGTGATACTCCTTTACCTCATCTTCCATCACAAAATATTTAACCTTGTGCATCCTGCTTTCCACATAAAGCACAGAATCTGCCGGAACCCTCTTCCTGCCATTCTGAAATTCAACCCACCCCTTCGCTTCTTCGCCATCTATCAGGGCTGTTATGGCATCCAGACATTCTGTCATTGCCCCTCTGAGGCTGCTGTCCTCCTTTAACATATAGCGGATTGCATTAACCTTATATCCCTCCAGTGCATAGGTAATGTACGCCGTCACAAACACAATATAAATCTCAG
>CAYYGS010000462.1:0-1730 GCA_964471335.1 uncultured Jutongia sp. | reverse complement strand
CCTCCTGGTTCCTGCCTGTGAATTCTATTGTCACATAATTACCAATCGGCTTATTCATCTGCCGTCTCCCATTCTCATTCCTGATTTCAACGGTCGTAATCCGCAGACGATCATCATAGAATTTCTTTTCCTGCAGTGCAACACCCTCAACCTCCACCTCATCCCCGGGAAAACTCTCCCGAATCTCCAACGCCAAGTCTGTTCTTTTCTCCATACCTGTCTCCTTCTTTTATAATAAAGGCAAAACCAGCGTTCTGCCTTTGTGTACCACTACGTTACGAACATTTTCCTATTAAATAAAAAGGTTTGAAGCTCCACAGTAACATTTTGCGCCATTTTTCAGAAAAAATTCCAGAAATTGTATTGACAAGCACAGTCTAATCCCCTATTATATAAAAGTACGCCGTGAAACTACAGAAACAATCACGACGTACAAATCAAATTTCGACAGAGTGTCCGTGTCCACAAGCTGTCGATTTACTTAAGTTCACAATCAGGAGGTGAAAAACATGGCAAATATCAAATCTGCAAAGAAGAGAATTTTAGTTGACCGCAGAAACGCGGAGAGAAATAAAGCAATTCGTTCTGCTGTTAAGACAGCTGTAAAAAAGGTTGATGCCGCTATCGCTGCTAAGGATAAGTCAGCTGCAGACAGCGCATTAGTATCAGCAATCTCTGAAATCAACAGAGCAGCCAGCAAGGGTGTATACCATAAAAAAACTGCTTCCAGCAAGATTTCCCGTCTGACAATTGCTGTTAACAAAATTGCATAATAAATTAAAATAATAAAAAGAACTGCTTATGGTGTGGGCAGTTTTTTTATTTAAAAAAATATGAATGTTTATTTTAAGCTTTCATTCTACACGAGTAGACATCGACAATCTCTCCCATATCGTATCCTTCAATCTCTCCCATGCCTTCTCATGTTTCACATAATATTTAGGACACAGCTTTCCCGTCACGTCATAATGACGAATGATGCTGTCTTTTTCCAGTTGATAGGTGCTGCAAAGCCACATACATAACCGCACCAGAGACTCATATGTCTCCCGCGTAAATTTGCCGGTCTTGTCCGGATGGCAGCACTCGATTGATATCGTATCCTGATTACGGTCATTCGAGGCATAAGCAATCTCATCCAACGGGATACACTGAATCGTCTTCCCATCCAATCCGATAATAAAATGACTGCTGACCTTATTTTTATAAATATCCTTTTTATCCTTCCGGCTCTCGAAATAATCTCTGTTCGCCTTCGCATCCGTCCCCGGATTCGCTGTATAATGAACCACAATTCCACGGACCTTCTCCAGTCTGTCCCCCGGACGTGAATTCACGTTCGGCGTCAGAAAATCCTCTGTGATATTCGGTATCTTCACAGAAATATTGCCATAATCCAGCGTGTCATCCTCTGCAAAATAGTGGTGGTAGACAAAACTTCCAACGGAAAAAAGCATCCCTAACAGGGATGCTGCTACAATACCGCCCGCCAGCACCAGGACGATGGCCCGGCGGATCTGTTGTTTTTTCCGCTTTGTCAGCTTTTTTCTTTTTGTCGTTTTCAATCTTATTCCCCATGCCACATTTCCTATAGCTCAAACAATTTGCAAAGCAAAAAAGAAACTTCATTCTTTTCAACCTATTCCTCTACGCTATAGTTAGGCGCATCTTTCGCACTATGAATATCATGCGGATGGCTCTCCCTCAGGGATGCGGCAGATATCTTGACA
>CAYYGS010000461.1:0-1745 GCA_964471335.1 uncultured Jutongia sp. | reverse complement strand
GTGTTTTGGAGACAACATTCCGCACAGAGACGGAGACAGATCTTTTTGGTGAGCAAGTTGTCTTATGTGGCGGCATCTGTGCATTGATGCAGGCTGGTTTTGAAACGCTTGTTGAAGCTGGTTATGATGCGAGAAATGCTTATTTTGAATGTGTCCATGAGGTAAAGTTAATCGTAGATTTGATTTATCAGTCAGGTTTTGCGGGAATGAGATATTCTGTTTCTAATACTGCGGAGTATGGTGATTATATTACGGGTTCTAAAATCATTACAGAAGATACAAAAAACGCCATGAAGAAGGTTTTATCGGATATACAGAACGGAAATTTTGCAAAAGATTTCCTTTTGGAAATGTCTTCCGGAGGACAGGTTCATTTTAATGCACTAAGGAAATTGGCAGCAGAGCATCCGGCGGAACTTGTTGGTACAGAAATCCGTAAGTTATATAGCTGGAATAATGAAGATAAGTTGATTGATAACTAATCGGATATAGTGATTGTAAAAATTTAGTAAAGAGTAAAAGGGAAACAGTTTTTTGTTTCCCTTATTTTTGTCCTTATTAGGACTTGTAATTGTAATGAACATCTTATAAACTGATATAAAAGGTACGGGTGAAGATAAAATTATAAAAAAGAATTATTTGACATAATCAGATTTGAAAAAAGGAGACTATACAATGGAATTACAAAAGCTTAGTTCAAATGTCAACAAGAGAGCCAGTCTGTCAATTAGGAGAATTATTTTTTTGCTGTGTCTATTGGCCGGAGTAACGGTGCTTGCTATTATTATTTCGTATACCATTAAGGATAACAGAAAGCAGGTACAGTTATATAGTTCACAAATAGAGAATGCTATGTCGGAAAAGATGGCATTTATCAATACCGTTGCCACGGGCGTTTCTTCCGGGACGGCAAAATCGGATTATTATGCGTATGTAGATAAAATGGTAGAGCAGTATGATGATGTATCTGCAGTATATGTCTGTGTTAAACAGGATGGTGTTGTTTTTTCGGACGGAATTATGACATACATGTCAGGGGGATGGCTGCCGGGAGACGATTTTGTGGTATCTGAGCGTGCCTGGTATGCAGGAGCAGTAGAGACAGAAGGGGTATTTGTGACCGAACCATATATAGATGAACAGACCGGAAATATTTGTATTACCCTTTCTAAAGCGATATACAGTGGCGATACTCTCCTTGGCGTGGCCGGAATGGACATGTATATGGACAATCTGGTCGCATTGATTGAGGGTTCTTACGATGGTGGGAACTATGTATTTTTGACATCAAAGGAAGGGACTATTTTAACGCATCCGAATGAGGATATTGCGCTGAGTAATGAAAAAAGTACAACAGTGTCAGAAGCTCTGGGTGGGAAATATAAAAGCGTTTGCGAAAAAAATTTATCATCAAAGCTGATTTGGGATTATAACGGTGGATTAAAATTTGCAGTCAGTAACATTGCAGAAACAACAGGCTGGAATGTGATAGCAGTGATATCTCTTACCTGGATTATCATAGTAATTGTCCTGATTATGATACTGACAATGGTACTGGGAATTGTTCTGGGGAAACTGGCAAAGCGGCAGCTAATCAATGGAATTAATCCGATGTTTTTGCCACTGGAAGAATTGGCAGCAAATGTAAGCAAAATATCGGATGGTGAATTGGATTATGCTTTTCAGGTAGATGAACAGTCGCAGGAAGTAAATGCACTTTCTGTAGCGCTCAACAATACAATGAA
>CAYYGS010000460.1:0-1756 GCA_964471335.1 uncultured Jutongia sp. | reverse complement strand
ATATACAGATTAGAAGTAGGACCCTGCTGCGCCCAAATCACATAATGTTTTCCATTGCATTCAAAATAAGTCATATCCAATGAAAATCTGGTGAAGGAAAAAGTATCTCCACTCGCAGCTTGGAATTTCCCTTTCTCCTCCCACTCATCATTATAAGGATCATCGCCTTTACACATCAGCACGCGGCAATTGATATCCCATGAATTATTTGATGCTCCACTCCCGGCATAATACAGATACCATTTACCACCTATATAATGCAGCTCCGGTGCCCAGATGAAGCGATGGGAAGTCGTACTGTCCTTCTCATCCCATACCGTTTTCTCTGTCGCATCATCTTTCAGCCCTTCCAGTGTCTTAGCCCTGCGCAGGACAATTCTGTCATATCCTTCCGCGTCCGCGGCACCCCGCATCGGATAGGAAGCAGTGAAATAATAATACCCGTCATTTCCTTTAATGATATACGGATCTGCCCTGTCAGCAATAAATACATCTGTTTTTGTTCCTTTATTCTTATTGTCATCAGCCATCTCTGTCACCTTTTTCTCCTCATATAACTGTTCAATATCCGCATCACTCTTCACACCCTGGTATACCTGTACTTCCCTGACATATCCTGCCCAGGTGGGATCATCATAAGAAGATTTTCCAATATACGCAACAAGGTCATTTCCAAAATCACTGAATTTTTTTGTTAATTTAGCTGAACCAACTTTTGTACCATTGTAATATCCGGTAATGTTCTCCGGTGTAATGACCGTCACATAGTGATTCCATACCCTGTCCGTTGTAACAGGACCATTCACTCCCTGTCCGGCTATTGATGGACTGATCCCTACTTCTGTGGTCCATGGCTGTGCTGCATTGACAGAATCTGTCATGACGGATTTCATACGCCCATCCGGATTGGCAGAATTTAATAACCAGTAAGATACAGGAAGTGTTTCTTTGGTCCCTACAAACATTGCACTTGTATTTTTACTGTCGCTATAGCTTTTCAGCCATATTGAAACAGTAAATGTATCCTGACCTGTAAATACTTTTTCCGGTAATTTGATATAAGCTCCTGCATCCAGAAACAGCGACTGATTTTCCTGCATCTCTGTATCCACGCCTACAAGTTCTGCGTCATTCCCTTTACCTGATTTGTCAAGCAGTTTCTTTCCATCCTCACTGCATGTCATGTCATAATGAAGAAGCTCCTCTATGGGCACCTCTGTTGCCGATGTTGACGGATCTGTATTCGGTTTTGGTGTTGATGTTGGCGTTGGTGCTGCCGTACTTACAGTGACTTTAAGTGTTTTAGTGTAAGTTTTTGATTTTGTCTTGATCTTAGCCTTGACAGTTGCTGTTCCCTTTTTCTTTCCCTTGACTGTCACACCTTTTTCTGATTTTTTTGAAAGTGCGACCACAGTTGAACCCTTTGCAATAGTCCATTTAACACTTTTGATCTTTTCTCCTGATTGGTTTTTGATTGTAACTCTTTTGCTCTCTTTTTCTTTCAATTTCAAAGAAGCAGTACTAAGGGAAATCCCCTTCTTAGCTGCCTGTATAGGAACTGAAGAAAGCAAAAGCACAATCATTGTTGCTGCCAGTGCCATGGCAAGCGGCCTGTTCCATTTTTTTGCCATAATAAATACCTCCTTAATCAATTAGTAGTAATAATATTATATAAATGACCGGACAGTAAGTCTATGATATGAACTGTTACAAACTTGTCTTTTTCTGCTTTTTATGTAATCGTGTTTTCATCAAA
>CAYYGS010000459.1:0-1780 GCA_964471335.1 uncultured Jutongia sp. | reverse complement strand
CTTTCATCATATCCCCCATGCCAAAGCGTTCCCTAGTACATCGTTCAATAATTAACTGTAATAGTAGCAACAAAACACTGATGAAGCGTTGTTTATTCTACGGAAATAAAATACGAATATATTGGCTGCCCGCCATACTGCACTTCCACATCTAACTCCTCATGCTCCTGCAGAATATCATCCGCAAGGCTCTCCGCTTCATCCTCAGTAATCTCTGCACCATAGTAGAGGCTGATTAACTCAGAATCGTTATCAAGCATAGACTCAATCAAATCCTTTGCCGCCTTTTCCACAGATTCATCCACGGAAACAATTGTCTTGTCTGTAAGCCCCATAAAATTGCCCTGTTTAATTTCTTTACCATCCATGTTTGTATCGCGGACTGCATAAGTTACCTGACCAGATTTTATATGCTGCATTTCCTCATTCATAATTTCTGCATTCTCTTCGCTGCTTTTGCCATTGACATAATTAATCATGGCAGCAATTCCCTGCGGAATATTTTTTGATGGAATTACAATGATTTCCTTATCCTCGGTCAGCTCCTTTGCCTGATTGGCTGCCAGAATGATATTCCCATTATTCGGCAGAATAAACACAGAATCCGCATTGACACCTTCAATAGCCTTTAACATATCGTCTGTGCTTGGGTTCATGGTCTGACCGCCCTCAATCAGATAATCCACCCCTAAATCCTTAAAAATCTCAGAAAGCCCATCTCCAGAAGAAACAGCAATAAAACCTACCTCCTTATGAGGCATTTCCTTTACTTCCTTTCTCTCCGCTTCTGACTTGCTGGCATCACGAATCACCTTCTCATTGTGCTCTTCACGCATATTGTCAATCTTCATGCTGGTGAGTGAGCCATATGTCAATGCCTTCCGAATAGCAAGCCCCGGATCATTCGTGTGTACGTGCACCTTAACGATATCATCATCCGCAACCACTACAACACAGTCACCTATTTTCTGCAGGTATTCCTTAAGCTGTGCCTCAACTATATTGTGGTTGCGCTCAAGCATAATAATATATTCCGTACAGTAACCATAGCGGATATCCGCCTCTCCTGCAGTGCTTGCCTTGATTAGCGTAGATGTCCCGCCTACTTTTATCGTAAAGTCAGCCGTGCGCCCATTTAAGGCATCAAGAGCACCGCGAATAAAGGTCATAAGCCCTTCTCCGCCTGAATCCACCACACCAGCCTGCTTTAATACCGGAAGAAGCTCAGGAGTCTGCAAAAGCGCCTCCTCCATGCTCTGTGCAACCATGTCACAAAATTGCGCTATATCTGTCAGCTCACCTTCTGCAAGAATTTCCCTTGCCCTGTCAGCGCCAGCCTGCGCCACAGTCAGAATCGTTCCTTCCTTTGGCTTCATGACTGCTTTATACGCTGTTTCTGCTGCATGCGCAACTGCGTTTCCAAGGATTGTCACATCCAAATCACTATTGCCCTTGACAGACTTTACAAACCCACGAAAAATCTGAGACAAAATAACTCCTGAATTTCCTCTGGCACCCCGGAGAGAGCCGCTCGAAATCGCCTTGCCAAGCTCATCCATCGTAGGATTTTCCAAAAGGCTTACTTCCTTTGCCGCCGACATTATCGTCATTGTCATATTAGTGCCTGTATCTCCATCCGGAACGGGAAATACATTCAGCTCATTGATATATTCCTTTTTCGCCTCTAATGCCTTTGCACCGGCTAAGAACATTTTCTGAATCATACCTGAATCGATTTTATTTATACTCACTCTTTGTTCCTCCTAAAGCAATTTTCATT
>CAYYGS010000458.1:0-1782 GCA_964471335.1 uncultured Jutongia sp. | reverse complement strand
GGCGGCCGTAATAGAAACGGCCATCGCTCTTGTCGGCGGTATCGCAGTATGCTTCGGTTATAATTTCTGGTATTTTGAATTACCTTTGCCCAACGGTGCGACAGCGCAGATCCTGGATATTATGGACTACATCAGTAATAACTGTCTGATGCCGATCACTGCGATCGCTACATGTATTCTCATCGGATGGGTTACGGGGCCGGATCTGGTAATCGGCGAAGTAGAGAAAACCGGCTGCCGGTTTGGCCGTAAAATGCTGTATATCGCCATGATCCGCGTCATTGCCCCGATATTGCTTCTGGTGCTTTTCGTGCAGTCCTTCTTATAAAAAGGTTTGAAGTTCCACTAACGCAAAATCAGCGTTCTTCGCCACAAGGCCTGCGAATCACTCGCTGAACCGGATTCGCTCGATCAGCGAGTCCTTCCGCACAGATCTGGCAAGGCCCAGTGCCAACAGAATCTGAAGGAGTAACAACACAGCCGATATAATCACTGCTGCCGCCACCGGATAGTGATAGGCAGAAATCTCAAACATCTTAGTCCTCCTTGCATAGAGGAATACCGGATATCCTACCAGGCTTCCAAGCCCCACAGAGATCACCAGCGTCCCCAGGGTATAGAACATGCCTTCCAGCTGAAGCATTTTCATCAGCTGCCGGTCAGACATTCCGATCGCCTGCATCATGCCCAGCTCCCTTTTCCTCACGTGGACGCTGTTGATCATCGTATTGACCAGATTCATCACGCTGATCACCGCCAGGATTGCCAGAAATGCATAACATGCCCCACTGGTAAAAGACATTGCCTGCTTCCACTGATCATATTCCCCTTTCCATGTCCGTAGCTGCAGCCGACCCGACGCGTCTGCAATTTGTCTGATCGCCGCCTCCAATTCGCGGTCATACGACTTTTCTGCTATCACATGAAAAAACCCCGCGGCATGATTCTCGCACAGGCGGTCAGCCGCCTCCTTCGCCATCAATATATCATTAAAATTGGTAAATCCACTTCCGTATTCTCCAATCGCAGCTATCTCTATCTCCTTTTCCTCGGTACGGTCTCCATCATGAATCACAAGCTTCATTTTATCGCCGATTTTCAGATTCGGATACCAGTGGAGAAGCGTGGTACTGACGATCGCCTTCTCCCCGGACCGGAGTTCCTCATAGCTGACCTTCCCCTTAATGATTCCTCTCTCCAGGTAATCTGCATATTCCTCCGGTATCCCATTAATTGCCTGATATTCGTCCTCTTTCAGAAAGCCTCCTGTCACCCGGACCTCCGTAAAGGTATCGACACGTCTGACACCGGGCAGGCTCTCAAGCTGCGCTTTCAATTCCTCCGTCAGGGGATTATCCTTCTGCACCGCTGAATATTCGCGTTCCGGATGTTCGCGGTTCCCTTCCTCCACAATCGGTGAGAGTTCGTATTGCCCCACAATAGAATTATTGGCACTTTCTTTCGGATTGGCGCAGGACAGAATTGTGGCAATGACCATAAGAAATACACCTGTCACTGCCATAGCAATGACTGTCACCAGGCTCTTCTTCTTATTGTCCATGAGATTACGCATTGTCAGCCTTCCAACCGTCAGCGACTCATAGCCTTTCCGATGGCTTTTTCTTCTATCCCCCTGCACGCGCATCGCTTCTATCTCTGAGAATTTTGCCGCGGTCCGCATTGGCTTGATCAGGGAAATATAAACCGTCATAATTGTAACAGCGGCCGCGAGAATGTATATCCATACGTGGAGAACATTGACATTCCCATCCAGTATAATCT
>CAYYGS010000457.1:0-1794 GCA_964471335.1 uncultured Jutongia sp. | reverse complement strand
AGAAAAGCCAGCCACAACCCCCCCGCTCTTCCAACGACTTGGAACAAAGAAAAAAAATCCCGCTCTCACGCCAATTAGATGCCGTCATACTAGAGAGTTTTATCCTGATAACCAAGATCGGCGGTTACGTGATCCTATTTTCCATTTTGGGGCAATTTCTCTGTCTCTTTCTCTCTCCTTCCAATATATCCGGTATCCTCTGTCTCGGTTCCATGGAAATCACAAGCGGTATCTCCTATCTACGCATTTCATTTCTCTCCTGCGAAACAAAAAAGGTCCTAACCGCCAGCATACTTGGCTTTGGCGGGCTCTCCGCAGCCGCCCAGACAAGTAGTGTTTTGTCACAGTCAGGACTCTCTATTTACCCCTATGTACTCAATAAAATCATCAATGCCGTCCTTGCCGGACTGCTGTGCTATTTCTTACTCGATATTCTTTGAAAAACCATCCTCCGGCATAGCAAGAGTTTCCTGCTTCTGTGGCTGCGGCTCGAGCTGCTCTGATGCAGCATTCTCCGACTTGTTTACGGCAGCCTGCTTCTTTTCCGGCTCCAGCTGCAACATGAGCTCTTCTTTATTACTCTTCATAAGCTGAATGCTGTTTTTCAGAGCACTTGTCAGCATCATTGACCGATTATCAATATCACGGAGAGATTGCTCGACATGTGCCTGTGCTTCTGACAACAGGTCGTTCGTATAAACAAGGGCTGCTTTTCTCATCTGCTCACTTTCCTTGTCTGCAGCATCGACAAGACGCTGCGCCTCCTCATTCGCCTGACGCATAATATCCTCTGCCCGCTGGTAAGCAGTCTGGACGATCTCGCTCTGATCCAGAATCTGTGCCGTCTGCTGCTGTGCCTGGGACAGCATGTCCTCTGCCCGCTGGTGTGCCTCATTCAGAATCCCATCGCGATTCGTAATAATCTTCTGATACCGTTTGATCTCCTCTGGTGCACAGAGGCGTAGTTCATCCAGAAGGTCATAGAGCTGTTCACGGTCTACCACCACTTTGCTTGGATACAATTTTGATGGCTTACAATCCTCTACATAATTGTAAATTTCATCAATCGCCTGCTCAATTCTTGATGGATTCATAACATTCATTCTCCTTTTCTCGTTCTCTCCCGTCCACTATCTGACCCGAAGGAACACCTGTTGATTGGTTTTATATTTCTTGATCCGGATCATTTCATAATCGCTCTCCTTAACATAATCCGGTGTCGTTTCTAATGAGGATTCCAACACCACAAGAGTCCCCGGCTTCACAATTCCGGAACCCGCCAGCAAATTCAGAATCTTTGGTTCAAAATCCTTCCGGTACGGAGGATCTGCATATATTATATCAAAGGTCTTTCCCATCTTCTCCAGCTTAGAAATACCATAGGTCACCTCTACCGGAAGTACCACGGCCTGATCCGCAAGTTTCGTTTTGCTTAGATTGGCCCGGATGCAGGCAAGCGCCTCTTTGCCAAATTCCACAAAAACGGCCTCCCTGGCGCCACGGCTGAGAGCCTCGATCCCGATACCACCGCTGCCGCTGAATAAATCGAGAAAATGACACCCTGGTATCTCATCCTGCAAGATGTTAAATAAGGTTTCCTTGATCCGGTCTGTCGTGGGTCTCGTATCCCGCCCTTCCGGCGCCACGAGCGGAAGCCTTCTCGCCTTTCCTGCAATCACTCTCATAGCTGTCTCCATTCCGGTCTATGCAATCGGACATATCCCTTTTACTCATAGTCCCTATTGTAAAGGATTGGGAGACTTTTTTCAAGGGTGTTTTCCATATTTAATCCGC
>CAYYGS010000456.1:0-1806 GCA_964471335.1 uncultured Jutongia sp. | reverse complement strand
CTAATAATAAAGTAAACACTTCCAATGCATTCATAGGGCATCTGACAATTGGAAAGTTACATCCATATTCTTTTCGAATATACTTGTTTGGGCTATGAAAAATGATGGATAACTTTTTATTATCTATCAGTTTTTATATGATATAGGATTACATTACTTCGGGATAACACCATCAGAAAGGAATCAAAAGAAATGATAAAAAAATAGCCTCTCCTGATCTAATTTTCTGAGATACCGGACAAAATCTCCTACAATATCTCCTCCGCCGCATTGATACAGCATCCGGCATCCTACCATATCTTCAATCTCATTAAAGATCAGCCGTCCCTCTCGATCCAGGATGAAATCGATCCCCGCGATTCCGATCTCACCCCAATTCTGCCGCACAGTCCGAATAAAGCTCTCAATATATTCCCGCTCCTTCCGGTTCAGCCTGTAGAGCGACGCCCTTCCTCCCAGTGAAAAGTTAGAACGAAAATCACCATTTGCCCCGGTACGAAGTACCGCCTGATAGATTTGGCCGCCGAGAAGATAGACACGCAAATCCCTGCTGTCACTTATAATGCGTTCCTGTAGGATACAATCTTTTCCCCGTAATAATTTCCTATATTTTTCTGCCTCATCTGCAAGAAAAACTTCTGTGCCGCCGTGGCCATGTACAGACTTTATGACCCATTCACGGCCCATTTCTCCTTCACATGGCAAATCCAATCCCTGACTACAACCGGATACAGCACCCAGAAATGTCGTGGCCGGACACCATTTCTGCCGCAATATCTCTGGCGGCAGGCTGTTTTGCAGCTGAAGCAGTGTCAGATACTTATGATTTGCCCATTCCACAAATCTCGATCCGTGCAGGCAGAAAATCCCCTGCTCCTCGTACCAGCGGCTCACCTCCGGCTGTCTCGTCCTGTTCAGCACAAGCTCCGGAAGCGGCTTCTTCCTGTATTCCTCCGACGTCACACAGGAAAAGGCAAAGCCCTCCGCTCTGCCTTTTTCCTGAAACATCCTGATAAAACCCTCGTTTTTTTCCGCTTCTTCCGGCTGATAAATTAAATAGGCTCTTTTCATCTGCCCCTCCCCTTTGAAACAATATATTCCAAAATACAGTCTGCCACGTTCACTCCGGTACACGTATAAATATTCTTAAAATGGGCATTGGAATTGACCTCACAGAGAATCTCTGCCTGTCCGTCCTCCCCAAACAAAAGATCAACGCCTGCAAAATCAAGCCCCAGGATCTCTGCCGCCATAACGGCCAGTTCCTCTTCCCGGCGGGTTGGCTCATAGGCACGCATCTGCCCGCCGTGCGATATATTTGCCCGAAAATCTCCATCCTGTGCCTGCCGGTACATGGCGGCTACCACCCTTTTTCCTACTACCTGCAGGCGTACATCACGCCCGCTGCTCTCTCTCTGATAACGCTGGTACACAAAGGGTCTGCCCGCCAGTCTCTTCGTCAGCTGGCAGAGTTCCTCCCGGTCAGCCGCCAGATATACCTGCATCCCGAAGGAACCAAAACACTCCTTGACTACGATAGGATATCCAAGCATATCCTCCACCTGCTCCAGAAAATCAAGCCTGGTATATCCGACATTTTCATATGTCATAGGCGCCACAATCGTTGGAATCAAAGGAACCTCCTGCCCCGGGTGGCTCTGGTTCCATGTACTGATCCGGCGATATGTCTCAAGCTTATCATCACATGCGATAATCGCATCAATGGAATTATAGACGGGAATGGACAGCATCTCTGCCTGTCTCCCGATCTCCCTCCCCAATGCCGCATCCTTATCCCAGAATAGC
>CAYYGS010000455.1:0-1822 GCA_964471335.1 uncultured Jutongia sp. | reverse complement strand
TGTGCAGAGTATGCGGAGAGACAGTGACAGCCAGACAACTGAAACAACTGGCGGAGATTCTGATAGACATTCACGGACAGCATGAGCACAAGTCTCTTCTTCAGACCGGCAGACAGCTGGCAATACTGGATGCCTATACCGGAGAGAAACTTGCCTCCTGCAAGGAAGAACTGCAGGTTATCTATAAGCAGTACCGGCAGGCGCAGGAAGAATTGTCCGATAATGTGGTAGATGAGGAGACGAGGAAAAAGGAGGCGGCACTGGCACAGTTCGAATGCCGGGAGATTTCGGAGGCAGAATTGACTGTGGGCGAGGACGAGGAGGCGGAACAGGTTTACCGGAAACTGGTCAACGGACAGAAGATCAAAGAAGCCCTATCCATGGCTCATGGGCTCTGTGGGTATGAGGAGACGGGAGTCGGAAGTAATATAGGGCGTGCGTTAAAAGAGATCAGATCAGTGTCCGCATATGACGAAGCTTTGCAGGAGTTGGAACATCAGCTATTGGATATCGACAGTCTGTTGAATGATTATAACAGGGCGGCCGCTGACTATCTGTCAGAGCTGGAGTTTGACGGGGAATTGTTTGATCGAACGGAAAAAAGGCTGAATCTGATCAATCATTTAAAATCCAAATACGGAAGTACGATAGAAGAGATTCTGGCGTATCGGGATAAAGCGGAGCAGCTGCTGAATAAATACAGTGATTATGATGCATACCGCATGAAACTGGAGGAACGTGTAGATACTTTAAGGAAAGAAGCGCTTCTAATCTGTGAAAAAATATCGAATCTGCGTCGGAACAGCGCGGACGCGTTAGCCGCAGAGATGAGAACAGCGCTTGTGGATTTGAATTTTCAGGAAGTGGCCTTCGAGATACAGGTGAATTCCGATGAGGAGACGATGAGTGGCAGCGGATACGATAAAGTAACATTCCTGATCTCTACCAATGCGGGCGAGAAACCTAAGGAGCTGGCCCAGGTAGCCAGCGGCGGCGAACTGTCGCGCATCATGCTGGCGCTTAAGACCGTGCTGGCGGATAAGGACGAGATCGAGACGCTTATTTTTGACGAGATCGATACCGGCATCAGTGGTAAGACCGCATGGAAGGTGTCGGAGAAAATGGGGATCCTCGGCAGGGAGCACCAGTTGATCTGTATTACGCATCTGCCGCAGATCGCAGCCATGGCCGACACGCATTTCTGTATAGAGAAGCGTGTGGAGGATAATCGTTCCATCACGGATATCAGGTATCTGGATGAGACGGAGAGCATAGAAGAGGTTGCGCGTATGCTCGGTGGTGCCAGCATTACGGAAAATGTCAGAAATAATGCAAAAGAAATGAAAGATTTGGCAAGAAATACAAAACAATACTAAATTAATTTGAAAGTTTTATCACATACTAGAAAGGACACGCTCTGTGTGTCCTTTTGTATTTCTCTTATATATGGAAGAAAGCTACGAGTTTGCGGAGATGCGCAGCATCTCATAAACAAATCTTGAGTAGTTAATTTCGAAGAAATTTACTGCAAAGAATGGATGAGGATGTGATAAAGTGGGCAGATTAGTTAGTATGACAAAAAAACAGGAAAGAATATATCGGGGGTTTTTGTACCTGCTGCTCAGTATAGCGGTGGCCACGCTCGCAGTAGTTGTCTATGTTGCCTATTGGGACAAAATACCCTCAACGATTAAAATACGTGCCGGCGTGGAGCAGGAACTGGATTTTAAAGTACCTGTTTCGGGAGAAATCTATCGGATCGATGATGAGGCAGCCCAGGTATCTTCTCTGCCCGAATCCATGGATACTGAAGGACAGATCG
>CAYYGS010000454.1:0-1844 GCA_964471335.1 uncultured Jutongia sp. | reverse complement strand
ACTGCCCCATTGTATTAATAACGTGAACATCAAAGTGCTGGCTCAATCCGTCTGCTATGTATACAAACACGCGTTCCGCTCCGCCACAGCGCAAATCGTTTATAACCATCATTATCTTAGATTTTTTCATCGAGAGTCACCCTTCAAGTTGTAGCATTTCACCCATCTGCTCATCAATAGTATTCGGGTCAAAGATATCGTAGCCTGAACCGGGGAAAAACGTCAGTTCATTTATATAAAATTTCTCGCCGTGCGCAATACAATCTATTCTTACCTCAAGAAAATCTTTAGCAAGTATTTTTACTACCTTGACCATTTCCTCAAAGAACGGCGGTTTACTAATATCTGCCTTCGTATCCTCCCAACCATATGTACAACTTAGCCTGTTAAATTCTTTGTCAAATGTTGCATTCGTAATATTGTCCAGAGTAGAATTTAAAACTTGCAACAAAACAATTTCCCCATTTATGCAATGGAACTTATAATCAAACTCAGTGCCATAACTTTCTAAGTATGGCTCAATAATTATGTATGGATAACTTTTATATACCCATTCAAAATAATATCTATAGTATTTTTCCTTTGGCATTGCGCGCAAACATTTTTTTATTTGCGTGATATTTTCACTGTTTACTGAGGAGCCGAAAAGATTAAATCCACTCGCGTTTGCTATTTTAATGACCACTGGTTTTTGAAAATGATCGAAATTGATTTCACGAACTTTTCTGTAAATACCTAAAGTTGGGCAAGAAAAGCGCTCCAATCCCTTGTCTTTCAAATAATCTCTGACCGTAGCTTTATTGGCACATTTAATCCACAAATCATTATAATAGTTGAGCTTTAACCATTGTAGCTTTTCGTTATATGATTTAGGTCGTTCAAGAGTCAGCTGTACTCCCATTCTGTTAAAATACAGCTTCTTAACTCTTTTCTCTTTAAAAAAATAATAATTGATTAAATTTCTAAATCGAAAACGCCGAGTTGTTTTTCTTCTGAATTCATTAATCTGCTCAACAATGTCTTTCATATAAAAGTGTAATTATGGCTTCCATAGAATTTAATCCAATAAGCTCGTTTGCTTCAAACTCTATTTTGAATGTTTCTTCAATTAACAAGAAAAAGTTCATTTTATCTATTGAGTCCCAATTGGCAAATTCATTAATACTAAGATGTGAGAGGCTCTTAGACTTGAGCATGCTATCAATGGTTTGTTCGATTTCCTTCCGTGTATTCATTGTTTTACCTTTTTGCCTCTTTCATTATAGAGGTTATCCACATAAGTTATTTTATCAACCTTTATCTGCTTCGCTATTAAATTGAGTATGATTTGCTCATCCTCGGAAGAACGAGAATTTTTTGTTTTGGCTAAGTAAATTGTTATACCACTACCACCTTCTGTCTTCTCAATAAGGCAGCCGGCTATAAAAGGCAGACTCTCTATTTTTGACTCAATTTCGTTCTTTTTAAATTTGTAGCCATTGTCCATCACAATTATATCGTCTAATCGACAATGAATAAATAGCCTACCAGCACTATCAAATTCGCCTACATCCTTTGTATGGTAATAGCCATCTTTAGCTATCACATTATTATTGTCATACATTTGACATACGCAATCTCCACGAACAAGAATTTCACCACTTTCAGCAATTTTTATATTTGCCCAAGATAACGGCTCAACAGCGCCATAACAAGGGGATTTGTATGTGTCAGCTATCGCAATTCCGCAAACGCATTCTGTCGCGCCATAACCATTATAAATTCTCAGCCCCATATTGCTTAGTTTGTCGTATAAAGCTCTTTCGAGCGGCGCTCCACCAGTTATTATCGCTCTATAGTTGCTG
>CAYYGS010000453.1:0-1854 GCA_964471335.1 uncultured Jutongia sp. | reverse complement strand
GGTCAGTGTCGGTGCGGATCAGGATGGAAATGTCTATCTTTTGGGAAGCAAGGAGAATAGTACAGGTTTTTGGATGGTTGATGCAACCGGCAACTTTCAGGGATATATAGAAATGGAATTGGAAGATTCTAGTGATGTGAATGATCTGTGTTTGAAAGACATTTATACAGACCCAAATGGATATTGTTATATCTGGTGTGAATTGTTGGTTCCCGAAATGAAAATGGTAGGAAGGAGTGAAAGAGAAGTATGGCATTATACGGATCGTGTTTATGTAAAGGATGAGCAGTTCAAAACAGTCTTTTATGAAGAAATCGCGGATGTTTCGGGAACGCAGGTATTAAATTTCCAGATAGGGGCAAATGATATCCCTCTTTTTATTGTTAAGGATGAGGAGGGGATATGCATTCAGGAAATAAATGTGGCGAAGGGAAAGCGAGAGGAAGCAGTAAGGCTGGATAAGTTTGAACGAATTTTTAATACGGATTACATAAGCGACCTGGAAAACATTGTTTCTATTGATAACGGCTTCTTGTATTGCCAGAACAATAACCTTTTTGAATATCATTACGATACCCAGAACTTAGAGTTAATATTGAATCTGTCAACTTATGGTGTTTTTGCTCCGGATATTCTGTTTTTGACAAAGAACCAAGGGAAAATAGAGATTATTGATAACCATAGGGAAATCGGATACTCAGAATATATTTCATTTACTTTGGGTCGCGCGGAAAGAAAGGATTTAACCTTAGGTGTGACGATGGCTGCACAAGACCTGGAGGAAGCAGTGGCAGAGTTTAATCGATGTAACGATGAGTATAGGGTTGAGATAATTGACTATTTCAGTCAAATAGGGAATTTCGAGGATGCTGAAGAACGCCTGAAGTTGGATGTTATCACCGGGAAAGCTCCTGATATTATTGCGGTATCAGGACTCGATTACAGTATGTTTTCCGAAAAGGGCGTACTTGCAGATTTGTATGACTTCATGAAGACGGATGAAGAATGCTCCCCATGTATGCTAGTACAATCCGTGGCGGATGCATTTGAGAGTGATGGACATTTATATAGTATAGCCCCAGCTTTTCAGCTTCATACCATGTGGGGATATGGGGATGTGACGAAAGGGAGGAATGGTGTTACCTTTGAGGAACTGTTTCAGATATTGGAAGTGAGTGGGAAAGATTTGAATGCCATTGCAGGATTTTCGGCGGATGAACCAGTACTGACTAGGCTCTGCACTGTAGCCATGGATGAATTTATTGATTGGGCGAACGGAGTCTGCAGTTATGATGGGGAGTATTTTAAAGATGTTCTTTCCTTTGCTGGAAAATACACGGGAAATTATACAGGAGAGACTTACGAGGAGAGGATTCGAAACAGGGAGGTAGTGATGTCTGTAGGAATTATTGCCAGTGTGGCTGACTATCAAATACAAAATGAATTGTATGGGGAAGATGTTACTTTTATCGGCTATCCTGTCGCAGAAGGTTCAGGAACGGCCATTGCTTTCAGCAGTAGCGATGTTGCAGTCAATGCAGGAACAGAAAATGGGGTAGGCGCTTGGGAATTCGTAAAGTTCTATCTGTTGCACGGATATGATGGTCAGGGTTTTCCCGTCATACAGCAGTACTTTAATCAGGTAATGGATATGGCTATGACAGAGGAATGTGACATTATAGTGGGTAGAGGAACTGAAAAGGTTCCTCAAAAATATTATGATGACGGCGGGGAGGGTATTTTTATATACACAGCTACGCAGGAGGACGTTGATATGATCGTGGATCTTGTGGAGAGTGCTAGTACAGCATTGCTTAATAAATACTGAATAATTGTTTACATTTTCTTACTATT
>CAYYGS010000452.1:0-1854 GCA_964471335.1 uncultured Jutongia sp. | reverse complement strand
CTCCCCACCTGGACGGAGCCGGAGCAGAACCAGGTCCGCTCCTCCAAATCCGGAGCCTGCGCCTGCTGAAGCCCGATATCCTCTTTTACGCACGCGGACGCGTCCTCTGTCTGCGTTTCCGTGATCGGCGGCAGCTCGCTGTCCGTGTACGTCAGAGCCGTCTCGCGAATCTCGACAAACCGAGCGTTGACGTACAGCGCGCCGCGCCCATCCTCCCGGCGCAGCGCGTAATCGTAATCCTGAAGCGTCATGTTCTCATATTCCGCCACAGGCGTGACGACGGAAAACGTCTGCACGGCGTCCTTCAGGCGCGCGAGATTGGTCAATACGCCCTGCAATTCCGGGTCCGTACCCTGGTAGCCCAAGCTCGCGGACACCTCGAGCGGCTCCGTCGTTTTGTTGTAAGAGACGAAAGAGCCCTCTTCGATCGCGGACGACACCACCGCGCCGCCGCTGGTAACCGCAATTTCGATGACGCGCGCGTTCGGCAGCACGTTATCCGAAAACGTCCATTCCTGCGCGCTCATGCCCGTCTGCGCCTGCATGAAAAACGCCATGCGTCATACCTCCCTCAAAACGCGGCGTTCGACTGCTTCGCCCACGCGCCCCAGAGGCCGCCCGCTTCCTCGTACGCCTCGTCGATCGTCTCCGGCGTGGCGTTTCCGGCGATATTGACGTTGACGGTATTCTGCGTGCTGCTGTTGTCCGTGACGCCTCCTCCGCCGCCCATGACCGACGGCGGCAAAGCGTCCGACGCGCGCGGCGCGCCCGCCCCGGCGATAAACTTCCCCGTCAGTGCGCCGCCGATGCCGCCGAAAACCGTACCTAAAACGCCGCCAATATCGCGGAGAAGCGCGACGAACGGCCGGATATAGCTCTGTATCCTCTCGATGCAGGCCACGATATAGTCCGCCATGCCGCCGAAAAAGCCGCCGACGCTTTTCGCAACCGCCGCGACCTCGCCGCCGAACGACCGAAACGCCGCGCCGAAGCGATCGATCACCTTACCCGCGTCCGTCATTTTCACCCGGATATGCTTTACACCCGTTTCAAACAGGCCGCCGATCGAGCTCCATACCGCCGCGAACGTGTCGGCCACAGACTGAAAGACCGCCTTCGCGTTTTCCGCGCTCCCGAAAATTGAATTGAAGAAGCCGCCGAGCGCGCTGTTCCCTCCGTCCAGCCACACCATAAAATCCTCGATGACAAGACCGAGCGCCACAAGCGCGGCGATCGCCGCGCCCCACGGCGACAAGATAAAGCTCTTCGCGGCGAGCGCCATGTTCTTCAGCGACGGCAGAAGAGAGCGCAGCAAAACCGCGCCGACCGCCGTTAAAACCGGTACGAGGATGCGAAAATGCTGAGACAGGTACATCATCGCTTTCGCGGCCTGCGTCGCGATCGGCGCGAGCTGCCGAAACACGGAGAGCAGCACCCGCTTAAAAAGCCCCTCCAGCGCGGCAAACCCCGCGTTCAGCTCCCGCGCGGCTTTCGCGTCCTCTTCCGTGTAGACGCCGAGTCGTTTCATCGCCGCGAGCTGCTCTTTGATTTTCGCGCTGCCCTGCATCAAGAACGCCATCGTCGGCATATCCGACAGGCCGATCTGACGCGCGACGCCGCTGCCTTTCTGCTCCCCGAGCGCTTTCAGCGCGTCCCCGAGCTCCAGCGCGTATTGCCTTGTGTCCTTCAGCTTTCCCTCCGCGTCGGTAACGGCGGGCAGCCAGCCGGATGCGATAAATTCGTGCATCGCGCCCGATTGGTTTTTCGCCGAATCGACCATCCAGTCGTTCAGGTCGTTAAACAGCTGGCCGACCTCGGCAGCCTCCATGCCCGCGCTTTCCGCCGCGCCGCGCC
>CAYYGS010000451.1:0-1855 GCA_964471335.1 uncultured Jutongia sp. | reverse complement strand
GAGGTATTTTTTTACGTATTACACAAAATTTTAAAACCATGTTTGTTTAAATAGTAGAAATTCTTGAAAATCACCAAAACTACTTTACGAAACATATGGCGTTTTATATTATATTATTATTACGGCTTGGAATGAGGGTGATTTTTAGAACTGCTAACAAAAGATTAACACACAGAGTGAGAATGGGAGAGCACTTTTGTGGGACAGGGAGGAAAGATGAAAATAAGTTTTTGGAGTCATGTGCGTGGTTTGGCAGGAGTGACGACAAATCTGACATGCATTTCTGCATTGGTAGCCATTGGCAGAATGGGTAAAACGGTTATACTGGAGAATCATTATAGTACAAATAGTATTGGGGATTTGATTCTTGTGCCGGAACAAATCGCTTATCTTCATGAGCATGGGGAGTATTACAGCAGGTATGGAATGGAATATATTTTAAAGAGATTGTATTCAGGGGAGAAGGGGGAGAAGTTAATCCATGGTGGTTCAATTCCGCTGCTGTTTTCTTCCATGCTTTATATTCCACAAGGGAAAATCGTAAACAGAGAGGTTTTTGAGTATGAGTTTAATCTGGTGCAGGAGGAATTGTTTCAGGCATTAGAACATCTGGCGGATTATGTTTTTGTGGATACGGAAGCAAATCAGAATCTGAGTTCAAATGTGATTTTGAAAGAGGCAGATATGGTGGTGGTCAATCTTGACCAGGATATCATGCATTTAAGGGGGTTTTTTAATAATTATGCTTCTATGCTTGATAAGGCGGTGTATCTGATTGGAAATTATCAGTCTGAGGCAGAATGGGATGTGAGCAGGATTTGTAAGGAATTTCATATACCAAGAGAACGGATTGGCATTATTCCGTTTAATATGGAGATGGCTGATTCTATGGCGCAGGGGCGTTTGCTACAGTTTTTGAATCGCAATTATTATAAGGCTTCGGATAGTGAGAACGAATATTTGCTTCGCTATGCAAAAAAGGCAAGCCAGATGATACGTAAAAATGCAATGCGAATCAGGAGAGAGGAACGGGAAGCTGAGGGGAGACATCTTGCACATGTTGTTTAGAACGGCCGTGAATAGTAACTAAGATTCTATCTGCTTTTCTATTTTGAAGGGATTATTGCTTTGCCATATTATAGGATGTATAATAAGGATAAGAAGTTGTGTTTAAGAAAAATATCAAAGAGAGATAGAAATGTGGGAAAGGATCTAATATGGAAGGGATGGATGTTTTAGGGTATTTAAAAAGCAGGCAGAATGAGTTGGAACGGATGAACCATCCATTTGTCAAAAGGAGTCTAAACTTTCGGTATCTTTATGCATATGGTGTTGGGGTGCTGGCGCTGGGAAATATGAAGTCAATGACGGAGCTTCGGGACCGCTTTAACTATTTTTTAGAGTGCATTGCCCTGCCAAAGGAGCAGAGGGATAAAATTATCATTGATATCAATAATCATTTTGAGTTTCGTTTGACGGAATGTATCCGTATTCTCCGCACCAAGGAGGTGCAGTACTGTTTTTTAGCGGATTTATATCGGCTATATCATCTGGCAGTATGGTCTTTGGAGTACTGTGAGAAGGTTATTGAGAATTATATGCAGGTGTTTCATATCTCTGAGTTTGAAATTGAGTTCTTTAAAGCGTTTAGCAAAGCAACGGCAAAGCGTGATATAACAGCGGCGAGGGAATATTATCACAGGTTCAGGGATGCGGGATTTGATATTTCTTATACGATACTGCAGTATTTCTTTCCGGAGTTTACGGATGAGGATGTGTATGACGGCATTACTGTGGAATCTGGAAAAACGATGTTTTTTGATAAGCCTACAACCGTCCGGGGAGATATTATTGT
>CAYYGS010000450.1:0-1859 GCA_964471335.1 uncultured Jutongia sp. | reverse complement strand
ACCGGAGTAGACGGTGCTGCTGGTGTTTCGGGCACCTCCGGAGTCTCAGATGCGGCTGGGGCTTTGGTCGCCGCCGGGAACGGGCTGACACTCTCCAGCGGAAGAGCAGTCCTCACCGGACGTACCAAAGCACTGCTCAGGGAATCATCCCTCTGCACACCGTCATCGCCGATGACGCCGACCATATCTACCGCCAGGCTGCCGTCCGTTACCTCTATGGTAACCGTATGTTCCTTCTTATATAATCCTGTCAGAGAAAATGTCGTTCCGAACTCTGTCGTTTTCCATGTACTCACATCCTCCGCAACCACTGTTCCGTCTACTGTCACCTTCAGCTTTCCCTTTTCATCGTTGACGCCGAGAATCTCAAGGCCTGTGCCGGTAAAGGTATACGTAAGACTTGCACCCTTTGCCTGACTATTGGAAATGCTTCTCTGGTATACATACATGCCCTGGCCGTTCGTATGAAGCCAGTCGCCTCCATATATAAGCTTTTCCTTTTTCTCTGCAGACAAATCATATTGTTCCATATTATCTAAAAGTTCCGTATAATATGGTGCGTATCCATCGAGTTTCCTGACAGTCAGATTATCAAACTGTGTAAATATGTTCGCGCTTCCCAGGGCAATACGTCCCGCCGTAATCGGCGTTTCATCCACATATTCTCCCAGATATGTATCATTGACATAGGCGCGGATCTCATTTCCTGCACCTTCCAGCCGCAGATTATTCCATTCGCCGTATCCGGCTTTAAATCCATCTTCCTCTGTCAGGATACCGACAAGGACACATGCATTTTTCCGGTATATTTCCCATCTTCCATCCGTATATACCCGCAGCGTATAACCCGCTGTCCTCGGCAGCCTATGGTCGGCGCCGATCTGACGGATTCCCAGCGACATATAGGAATTTAAAGATTCTTTCTCCACCATAGCATCCACAGACGCCGAATAATTCAACCAGCGGAAATCACCGATTAACGCCACAGGGTCGCCTGCATTCCATGCAGAAGGAAGACCATATTCTTCCTGATCCAGCTGCTGTCGCAGTACATGGTTACCGTCCGCCGTCTTATACACCTCAAACGCACCGTTTAACATATGCGTATATCTTGCGATCGCACCCGTATCGCCGCCGCGCGATGTGATATAATCCTCTGTCTCTCCTGTAAAGCCGCCCTTGCCGTCCAGTACCGGCACAGTCTTGCCCGCATACTCAAAATCATCGGCATAAAGATACTCTGACGCCGTATCCTGCACAGCGCCTGTAGCATCTGTATCCAGCACCGTGCGCTCACCTTCTACAGGCAGGCCCGCCGTATGCTCCTCGCTCTCCGATACATCCAGTGTTGTCACCGTCACGATAGAATAAGGCTTCACCTGCAGGCTGTATGTACCGTCCTCACCCTTCGTGATGTTGCCGCGGAATTTCATATAATTCTCATCAAATGCGCCGTCGTCTGCGGCACGTGTCTCCCACAGCCCAAGCTTCTGGTTCTCTGCCAGCTGCATGTTCTCTGTCTTTATCTTATAATTCATCGTCTTCTCGCTGTCATTTACGATGACTGTCGAGAAATTATCCTTCGTCGGAGCTGCCAGCGTCATATAATTTGGTCCGCCGTTGCGTCCGTTCACCGGATTGTCTCCCTCTGCCGTTGACTCACATGCAGACATTACGGCACGCCAGATCCCGGCCGTATTATCCTCATTCTCCCAGCCTGTCACGGCAAATTTGCTGACATGTGACAAAACCAGCAACCCGGCATCGTAATGAATCCATCCGGACCAGGGATCCCTCGCACTGAGCAGCTCCTTAAAGGAATACTGCGCCCCTTCATAGAAGGAACCAATCCCCGGCTG
>CAYYGS010000449.1:0-1881 GCA_964471335.1 uncultured Jutongia sp. | reverse complement strand
GTAGATCGAATAGACGCAATAATCGAAGGAAATGCAATAGAATAAAAAAGAAAAGCCAGTGAAAATATACCAAAACAGCGAAGGTGTTTCCAGGCAAATATTTTTCTCCTGTCAGAACCGGCTTTCACAGCTTCCTCATAACTTGTTCCGTTATACCAGTACACGTATTCTGTCTTATAGATGATATAAGCTAAAAGAGTGACCCCCAAAGAGCAGCAGTTATTTATCATTCTTGTCATCACTACACTGCTCACCGGTAAAAATACAACTCCTACACATACTGCAACAAAACCTGCCATCCACAAAATTAGCCCTCTATATGTTTTCTTCAATTCCATTGATCTCCCCCTTATCCACCGTCTTTCTGGTATACATAAAACAAATTCCGGCAACAAACACAATCGTTACGGCAAGGCCTCCCTCCATTCCAAATGCGCCTCCGCCTATCAACTCTTTTCCCTCAACCATTGTTGTGGAAAAGACACTGCACTCAGTACCCATGCCGCTGACCAGAACACCGTAGACATTTCCCTGCACCAGATTCCAGATAGAATGAAATGCCGCTATCCCCCAGATATTCCCTCTTTTTAGAAAATAGACAGAAGCTAAAATTCCAAATAAAGTTAAATTAATAAAAGCCAGTATAGAAATTCCGCTGTTAAACAGATGGAGTGCCGCAAATGACAAAGAATTTGCCAGAATTCCTGCCACTATTGGATAACGTCTTGACACAGATATCATAAAATAGCCTCTGCACAGCACTTCCTCTGACATTCCCTGCACCATATATCCAAGTAAAAACAACAGAAACATGCCGATGGAAAAGTTCCGGGAAAAGCCGTTAAATTTCATTGTACCTGTAATTACACAGATTAAAACTGCCACAGTAAATAAAATAAATCCCATGAAAAGTCCAACCAGATATTCTTTTAACATATCTTTTTTTACAAAACCAAGTGATGTCATCCGCCGTTTCTGGATCAATTTGCAAAAGAGCAATACCACAAGGATCATGCCCGCCGTAGCAAACAGAGATGCAGCTACAAACAAATCTCCTGATGTCATCTCATTTACCATTTCTATATATTTATTCATATCGCCGGACGTCAAAGCGGCAAATATTTCCGGATGAAGCATCTGCATGAGAAATTCTACAGGCATTAGAAGTATTACTTGCAGAATTGTGGACACCAAAAATACCGCAACAAAAACTAAAATCTCCCAGAGCAGAAACATGCCTTTCTGACTCTCCTTTGCCTGTCGGACCGCCGCAGGCGTTTCAAATAAATCTTTCATATTTTTTCCTCCTTTTCCTATCAGTTTATCCCACATGAAAATAAAATGCAACAGCATAAAACGACTATAAATTATTGCTAAAATTAGCTAAATAATAAAAGGGAAAGTGACGATATAGATAATGAAGGAGTATATCAAAATCAAGGCACGGATGCCAAAAATTTATTTCAAAGGAGTGATAGTATGTCTAATATTTTTGGGTATGATTCATATGGATCAAATTCTTCCTCATCATCTAATGGTTTATTTGGTGTTAACCTTGTAGACTATGCCAGCATCAGAAACGGAAGTTACCGCAAGTTAGTTGCTGCACATTACGCAAACGAAAAAGCGGAAGAAGAAGGTTCTACATCCTCTTCTAACGGAGTAAAGGACAGCAAGCAGACCTTGACTTCTATCGGCGATGCTGCATCAGAATTAAAAGACGCAGCCTCCAAGGTAAGGTCTCTCTTTAAGACAGCAAATACCGGAAAAGGTTACAACCAGGTAGATTATGATACGGATGAAATGTATTCCGCTGTAAAAGATTTTATCAAAAGTTACAACGGCTTGATTGATTCAGCGGAAAAATCTGAAACTTCCAGT
>CAYYGS010000448.1:0-1897 GCA_964471335.1 uncultured Jutongia sp. | reverse complement strand
AGGATATCGCGATTCTGACTGGAGGACAGGTGATTTCTGATGAGTTGGGTCTCGACTTAAAGGAGACGACATTAGATCAGCTGGGACGTGCAAAATCTGTAAAAGTACAGAAGGAGAATACGGTCATTGTGGATGGGGCCGGAGAGAGCAGTGCGATTGAGGCAAGAATTTCTCAAATCAGAACACAGATTGAAGAGACAACGTCTGAATTTGACAAGGAGAAGCTGCAGGAAAGACTTGCTAAGCTGGCAGGCGGTGTGGCAGTGATCCGTGTAGGCGCTGCGACTGAGACAGAGATGCAGGAGGCAAAACTGCGTATGGAGGATGCTTTGGCAGCAACACGTGCTGCAGTAGAAGAAGGAATTATCTCCGGCGGCGGTTCTGCATATATCCATGCAGCAAAGGCAGTTGCAAATCTGGTTGCTGACCTTGAGGGAGATGAGAAGACAGGGGCAAATGTGATTCTGAAGGCATTGGAGGCACCGTTATACACGATTGCTTATAATGCAGGATTAGAAGGCGCTGTTATTATCAATAAGGTGCGTGAGTCTGAAGAGGGCGTTGGTTTTAACATCCTCACAGAGGAATATACTAACATGGTAGAGGCTGGTATCGTTGATCCGGCTAAGGTAACAAGAAGTGCATTGCAGAATGCGACAAGTGTAGCATCTACCCTTCTTACAACAGAGTCTGTTGTATCAACAATTAAGGAAGATGTTCCGGCTATGCCGGCAGGTGGAGCACCTGGCATGGGAATGATGTAACGATAAAGCACGAGCGCAAAAGCGAAATCATGTCCAGAGGCGTCTGCGTGCAGACGAAGCGGGTCATGATGGAGCTTTTATGTGAGTGTCAACGAAAGCGAGAAACCGAGGGTTTCGAGCGAACGCTCGTGCGAAGTTATGAAAAGCGAAATCATGTCCTGCCGTCTGCATGCAGACGAAGCGGGTCATGATGGAGCTTTTATGTGAGTGTCAACGAAAGCGAGAAACCGAAGGTTTCGAGCGAACGCTCGTGCGAAAAGTGAAAACACTTGATATAGGAAATGGAGAAAAATATGTTCAATGAAGGATTGTACTCAGATACATATGTACATTCCCGTTTGACACAGCAAAAATTAATGATGCGGCGGCTTATGATAGCCGCCTGTGTCATTTTGCCTGTCATCGGGATTTTATTTTTTCGTAGTATTATTGTTACCTTTTTGGCGGTAGTGCTTGATATCGTGATGATTTATTTTCTTCCCAACAAGAACATAGATTATGAATATGTCTTTGTGGATGGCCAGATTGATTTTGATCGTATCATTGCAGGCAATTCACGCAAGAACATGCGGCGGGCAGATTTAGAAAATGTAGAAATTGTGGCGCCGGAGAATTCTCATTCACTGGACAGCTTTCGAAAGCTTGCGCTGGAGGATTATTCCTCACGGGCGGATGAGGACAAGCATTATATCATGGTGGTGCACGGTGATAAAGGGAATTTCCAGATTCGCTTTACGCCGGATGAAAAACTGCTGGAACAGATGCGGATGAAGGCGAGGAGCAAGATTGAGCTTTGAGAGGAGTATAGAAGGCAGGATGGCTGTCAGAATATTTAAGAATTATCTTTATTAGAATGTGTTCAGGATAAACGCATCAATTATCCTGTCCCCTATTTTCATGCGTTATTGCAGGATAATCCCTTGCTGCTTATCCGTCATATGTTCGCGATCCTTTAATTGCGCCGCAGATCCTGTTTGCCTTTGCAATATCTCAAGGGTGTCTGAAAGCTCCATGTTGATTTTGACTTTGCGCCCTACGCCTTTGGGAATGTCTAAATGCCTTGCGGCTTCGATGGTGCGATGAATGCCCGCTCCGCAAACTCACGGCAATGCTGCCATCTTCCAGGGTTTCCG
>CAYYGS010000447.1:0-1898 GCA_964471335.1 uncultured Jutongia sp. | reverse complement strand
GAATTCCGTCTGCCAAAGAGCCGTGTGGTAGATGCCGAGGTGGAGAATGTCAAGTCACTCGGTGTCAAGATTGAGACAAATATTGTGATCGGCAAGGCGACTACGATCGATGAACTTCTGAATGAGGAGGGCTTTGATGCAGTATTTGTGGGATCCGGTGCAGGATTGCCGCGTTTTATGGGGATTCCGGGTGAAAATGCCAATGGAGTATTTTCTGCTAATGAGTATCTTACCAGAAGCAATTTGATGAAGGCCTTTGATGATGCGTATGATACGCCGATCATTGCCGGCAAGAAGGTTGCTGTCGTAGGCGGCGGTAATGTGGCAATGGATGCAGCAAGGACAGCACTTCGTCTGGGAGCTGATGTGCATATTGTTTACCGACGCAGTGAGGAGGAGCTTCCGGCCAGAGTAGAAGAGGTACATCACGCAAAGGAAGAGGGGATCATTTTTGACCTTCTGACGAATCCGACGGAGATTCTCACAGATGAGGACGGCAATGTCAAAGGAATGACATGTATCCGGATGGAACTTGGCGAGCCGGATGAATCCGGGCGCAGAAGGCCGGTAGAGATTCCGGGTTCTGAGTTTACCCTGGATGTGGATACCGTCATTATGTCTCTTGGAACAAGTCCGAATCCGCTGATTTCTTCTACGACGGAAGGACTGGATATTAACCGCAGAAAGTGTATTGTAGCAGAGGAAGAGACTGGAAAGACGACGAAAGCAGCTGTCTATGCAGGCGGTGACGCTGTGACGGGAGCTGCGACAGTTATTCTTGCCATGGGGGCAGGAAAGGCGGCAGCCAAAGGAATTGATGAATTTTTAAGTCAGAAATAATAGTCGTAGCATGGAGGCTAAACATGGGGACTGCTTTCGTAGATGAACAGGAGGTTTCCGAGCGAATCGAACTCTCCCTTCTGTATGATTTTTACGGCGCTCTGCTGAGGGAAAATCAGCAGGAGATCTTTGAATCATATATTCTGGATGATATCTCTGTTTCGGAAATTGCCGCGGAGAAGGGAATTACGAGACAGGGAGTTCATGATGCTATAAAACGTGTGGCCAGACAGCTGCGCGGTTATGAACAGAGGCTCGGCCTGCTGGCCCGGTTTGAACAGCAGAGGGCAGCAGTGGCAGAGATTCATGAATTCCTGAAGGAGCAGGAGGATATGAAAGCAACAAAGGAGTGGCAGCATATACTGGAAATGCTGGAACAGATCATTGAATAAGCAGGAATGGAGATTATGATGCAGAAATATGGTGTAAATGAACTTCGCAGAATGTATTTGAATTTTTTTGAGGGAAAGGATCACCTGGCGATGAAGAGCTTTTCGCTGGTTCCACATAATGATAACAGCCTCCTCTTGATCAATGCGGGAATGGCGCCATTGAAGCCGTATTTTACGGGGCAGGAGATTCCACCCCGCCGTCGTGTGACGACCTGTCAGAAATGCGTGCGTACTGGCGATATTGAGAATGTAGGCAAGACGGCCCGTCACCTGACATTTTTTGAGATGCTGGGAAACTTTTCTTTTGGAGATTATTTTAAGCATGAGGCGATTGCGTGGTCCTGGGAGTTTTTGACAGAGGTGGTCGGCATGGAGCCGGACAGGCTCTATCCCTCCATTTATGGAGAGGATGAGGAGGCCTTTGCCATCTGGACAGAGGAGATCGGTGTTCCAGCAGAAAAAATTACCCGTTTTTACCGGGATGAAAACGGAGACTGTGATAATTTCTGGGAGCATGGGGCAGGTCCCTGCGGTCCCTGTTCTGAGATTTATTATGACAGAGGAATCCAATATGGCTGTGGGAAGCCCGACTGTAAAGTGGGATGTGACTGCGACCGTTTTATGGAGGTCTGGAGTAATGTATTTACACAGTTTGACGGAGACGGC
>CAYYGS010000446.1:0-1912 GCA_964471335.1 uncultured Jutongia sp. | reverse complement strand
ATAATGCTTTGCATTATGATCTTGTTGCAGTCTCACATGCAAGCATGCTCGACCTACTTATCATTATATCACCAACACGCCGGTTCATCAATCACATTCTCAGTCTTTCTCCCCTTTTCTGCACATGATTCTGCAAAAAATCACCGCCACAACCGTGCTTACCATTGTAGCAATCATTCCCGGCACAACCACCGCCGCCGGATTGACGGAACCATACTGTGTCCGGTAGGCGATCACACTGACAGGGATAAGCTGCAGCGAGGAAATATTAATGACTAAAAAAGTACACATCTCATCGGATGCCTTGACGAGCGTCACGTCATCAGCACCTCTACATGTATCTGCCGCAATACGTTCCCTCTCAATTGCCGCCAGTTCCTTCATTGCCTTTAATCCCATCGGTGTAGCCGCCCAGCCAAGCCCCAGCAGATTAGCAATAATATTAGCCGTAAGATACTCATTGACAGTATGCTCCGGCGAAATGCGCGGGAAGAGAAAACGAAGCACAGGACGCAGCCCTCGTGTAAGACGCTCAAGCAGTCCCGCTGCCCTGGCAATCTCGATCAATCCCATCCACATAGACATGATTCCCAACATTGTCACGGCCATTGTCACAGCCTCCCCGGCGCTGTCAATCGAAGCATTACTGACGGCCTCTGCCTCCCCGGTCACAATAGCTACTGACAAACCGATCAATATCATACATCCCCATAAATAATTAAGCATAGACTGCCTCCAAAAAATTGTTCTGTAATCAGTCTATGCTTTACTTCACGCAATTACGCCACAGAATATTGAGCATTTTCCTATTAGATAAAAAAGGCAAAACCGGCGGGACTACTCTTCATCCCCGCCTTCACCTTCGTCTGATTCCTCTGACTCCTCTGATTCCTTTGCTTCCTCCGCTTCTCCTGATTCTTCGGAGGCAGCCTTCTCGTCGTCCTCCAAATCCAGTGTCACGTACTCACGGGAATCATCATTGTCATCCTCCAGATCGAAATCCTCAAAATCCTCATCCAGAAGCTCATCTTTTTCATCCATCCACTTCTTTGTCACATAGTACACACCAGCTGCCACTGCTGCCACCGATGCCAGACCCATTACATTTTTTAAAAATTTTTTCATATTATTTTTAACCTCCATAAAAATTATTTCAACCTATATTTGGGATTATGTTGTAAGTTTCTTTGTGATATGGAATAAATAGGGATCCAAATCCTTTTCCATTGCTAATGCTTCCTGTATATCATAATCAACAAACTCACCATCTTTATAACCTACCACACGATTGCTCTTCCCCTCGCAGAGAAGCTCTGCCGCCTTTGCTCCCATTGCAGACGCATACACACGGTCCTTACAGGTCGGATTGCCGCCTCTCTGGATATGTCCCAGGATCGTCGCCCTCGTCTCCACACCGGTAGCCAGCTCGATCAGCTTTGCCATCTCTACGGAATTTCCTACTCCCTCTGCGTTGACAATAACATGATTCTTCTTTCCCAACTCATGTCTCTTCTGAATCTTGCCGATTATCTTCTGAATATTACCATCATACTTTTCTGTCGTGAGGATGTACTCTGAACCGCTGGCAATTCCCGTCCACAGCGCCAAATGGCCTGCCGTACGTCCCATCACCTCCACAATGCTGCATCTCTCATGGGATTCTGATGTATCACGGAGCTTATCAATCGCCTCCATCGCAGTATTGATCGCAGTATCAAATCCAATTGTATACTCTGTACAGGCAATATCCAGATCAATGGTACCCGGTACACCAACGGTATTAATCCCCTGCTGCGACAACTTACTGGCGCCATTAAAGGAGCCGTCGCCGCCGATCACTACAATCCCCTCAATTCCATGCTTCCTGCAGATCTCCGCCGCCTTTTCCTGATATTCTTTCTCTTTAAATTTC
>CAYYGS010000445.1:0-1933 GCA_964471335.1 uncultured Jutongia sp. | reverse complement strand
CTGGAATTTTTATTTAGCTGGCTCCCTGAAATTTCCGGTAATTCGACGAATAGATTATGGCATTTTGCACAAACTTTCCAAAAAGCGGACAGTTAGTCTTCCCTTTTTTGGTAACATCGTGGCTTCCAACGGCATTTCCCATCGCATGTACATACTCGCACAGGATAAATGGCATATGGCTCGAACCCTTTCCATATCCCTCTACGCTAGCCGGATCATAGTACATATGGCTCACCATATCAATTGCCGTAGATCCCTTGTCTCCACCGCTCATTCCCTCATAATGAACCATTCGGCTGTCATCTCTGTCCTTGAAAAACTGTACCAGATGCGCAAACATCCCATTTGCAAAATTACCATCACGTTCCGACCAGCCCTGGCACGATTCATTTCCTATCGACCAGAACAAATTACATGTTGTATTCTTAAAACGCTCATAAGATGCAGACTGACGCGTCATCGCAGCCGTCTCCAGCTTTGCCAGCTTATCCTCATTCTCATCACCGTATATCGCATGAGATTCATTATTGCTCTCGCACATGACATACATACCATACTTGTCACACAGATAATACAGGTAATCATCATTCGGATAGTGAGAAGTACGAATTGCATTAATATTATTCTGCTTCATCAATCGGATATCTGCCTCATACACCTTGTGTGATACATATTTTCCCGTCTCAACGTCTGTATCATGACGGTTCACACCCTTGATTATCAGACGCTTCCCATTCAGCCGGACCGTCTCATACTCATCCGTAGCATTATTGTATTTTCCATCATCCGTCACCTTTGTCGATGTAAAGGTCAGCTCACGGAAGCCCACATTCTGGCTTACGCTCTCATAATGAACCTTCGTCTCCTTGTTATACAGAGAAATAACTGCCGTATACAGATTGGGATGTTCACTGTCCCAAAGCTCCGGCTCCTCCACCTCACAGGAAAGAACAGTATTTGCCGTTTCCCCGGAACCAATCGCTCCGATCTCTGCCGTCTGGGAACTGCAGACATTTCCCTCTGCATCGTATAATGTGATCAAAGCTGCCATGTCCTCCACAGAAGCCGTAGAATCATTCACTGTATCTAATGCCACCTGCAGCTGCGCCGCTGTGTAATCCTCCGAAAGCTTCGTCGTCAGTTTATAATCCTGCACGTGTACTGCGGGTGTGCTCGTCAGATAGACATCCCGGAAGATACCGCCATCATAGATCATATCCTGATCCTCAAGCCATGTGCCATCACAGAATTTAAAGACTTTAACTGCCAGCACATTCGGCTCGCCCTTCTTATTCAGCAGATCTGTAATGTCAAAGGTATGCGGATCATAACTGTCCTCACTATAGCCTGCCTCCACACCATTCACATATAAATAGTATGCAGATTCTACGCCGCCAAGCGTAATATAAATCTTTCCATTATCCTGTAACAGAGAATCGCTGACCGTAAAATTCTTCCGGTACAGTCCCACCGGGTTCTTCTCAACAGGTGCCAGAGGAAAATCTGTATTCTCCTTAAATGGCATCTTGGAATTCGTATAGATTGAGTGGTCAAAACCATATGACGTCCAGCTGGCAGGAAGCTGCACGCTCTTCCAGCCGTCCGTCTGCTTTTCTGTATAATCAACATTCTGAAAATCTCCGAGAGCCTCCGCTTCCGCCGGAGAATCAAGTACTGTCAGATCCCAGTTCTCCCCCTCACCAGTCAATAGCTGGTAATACGCAGACCCCTCCCTTGCAAAATCCTTCGCACCAACATATGCCGTCTCCATATCTGCATAAGGAATCAGATTTGAACTGTCCGGCATCGTATTGACCGAAGTAATATCCAGATTGTTATCCGTTCCCTTCCACTCATCTCCAGTGCATTTTTGTCTGACCGCCTTGGTTACTTCCACCTTTGGCAATTCCTGATAGGTAAATTCACTGCTGAT
>CAYYGS010000444.1:0-1934 GCA_964471335.1 uncultured Jutongia sp. | reverse complement strand
AAAATTGTATGGACTAATGAACGCTCATAATCTATGAATATTTGTGGCAATTAATTGCGTTCATTAGTATAACTGTGAACTTTCCATAGTTATTTCACAGTCGGAGTTTTGCGCATGTTGTTTAGAATGGTCGTGAATAGTAACGTGACATGAATATATTCCGACGTTTTTTAAATAAACATATTGACATAGTAGGTAAATAGTGTTAATATACATTCCAGAAAAGGGAAAAGGAGCAGTTATGGCGAAGACTGTTTGTTTGCCTATAAGCAAAAAAAGAAAGAAGGAAGATGAGATGGCAAATTATTATAAGGGAACACTGGGACTGATTGGAAAAACCCCACTGGTAGAGGTGGTGAATATTGAAAAGGAACTCGGTCTGGAAAGTACTGTATTGGTAAAGCTGGAGTATTTTAATCCAGCCGGAAGCGTAAAGGACAGGATTGCCAAGGCAATGATTGAAGATGCAGAGGAAAAAGGATTACTGAAAGAAGGTTATGTCATTATTGAACCTACATCGGGGAACACCGGGATTGGTCTTGCCGCTATAGCTGCAGCAAAAGGTTACCGGGTTATCCTTACGATGCCTGAGACAATGAGTGTGGAGCGGAGAAATATTTTGAAGGCGTATGGAGCAGAGCTGGTACTGACAGAAGGCTCAAAGGGAATGAAGGGAGCGATTGAGAGGGCAGACGAATTGCAGAAGGAGATTCCGAACAGTTTCATTCCCGGACAATTTATCAATCCGGCGAATCCGGCAGTGCACAAAGCGACAACAGGACCGGAAATCTGGCAGGATACCGATGGAAACGTGGATATCCTCATCGCAGGAGTAGGTACAGGCGGTACAGTGACGGGAACCGGAGAATATCTGAAAGAACAAAATCCGGATATTAAAGTGGTTGCACTGGAACCGGCAACATCACCGGTATTATCAGAGGGGAAAGCCGGAGCTCATAAAATACAGGGAATCGGAGCAGGATTTGTTCCAGACGTTCTAAATACCAAGGTGTATGATGAGGTAATGAAGGTGGAAGATGAGGACGCCTTTAGCGCAGCAAAATTGCTTGCTAAAAAAGAGGGAATCCTGGTTGGAATTTCCTCAGGGGCGGCGCTTCATGGGGCAATTGAGCTGGCAAAACGACCTGAAAATAAAGGCAAGGTTATTGTGGCAATTCTGCCGGATACAGGAGACAGGTATTATTCTACGCCTTTGTTTACAGAGTAGGAAAAGGCGTGAGGTGATGGTTGCTATTCACAGCCGAAAAAATCGGGGATTATTGCCATTGATGGCATGAAGGATTAGAAAATTCGCAAAAGCAAAGGGATAAAGAACACTTTGCAGAAATGGAGTAAAGGTTGAAAGAATCTTTCAACCTAATAAATTTGTATCTGCGCGTTGCTTGACACAAATATTAAGTATGCGCAGAAAGCAGTGCAGAAAAGGAGAAAAAGATGACAGATATTAATAATTCAAAAAACTGGAGCTTTGAGACAAGACAATTACACATTGGGCAGGAGCAGGCAGATCCGGTAACGGATGCCAGGGCAGTGCCGATTTATGCATCAACATCCTATGTCTTCCATGATTCGCAGCATGCGGCTGACCGGTTTGGCCTGAGGGATGCAGGAAATATTTACGGAAGGCTTACTAATCCTACACAGGATATCTTTGAGCAGCGTATTGCATCTCTGGAAGGTGGTGTTGCCGCACTGGCAGTAGCATCTGGAGCAGCGGCGATTACTTATACATTCCAGGCACTGGCAAAATCAGGGGAACATATTGTAGCGTCAAAGACAATTTATGGAGGCACTTATAATTTGCTGGCACATACACTGCCGTTGTCTGCTGGTGTCAGCACAACTTTTGTCGATCCGGCAGGGAGGCAAAGCGTATGTGCGCCATATAACGGCCCAAAATCTTCTTCAGGCTG
>CAYYGS010000443.1:0-1944 GCA_964471335.1 uncultured Jutongia sp. | reverse complement strand
GATATTTCAAACCTTGCAAATAGTGACATACATAAGCAAATCAGATCATTTTAGGAGGAAAATTATCATGATTAAGATACCTTTTGTGTGAAATTTATGCCGGAAACAGGATGACGTTTGGACATTTGCACAAAACAATTGAAATAAATAGCATATTGTGCGAAAATCAAAACAGATGGCGTCTTTATATGAAACATTTATTACATTGATATATAGAAAAGGAGTCTGTTTATGTCTGCTTTAGAAGAGATTCGCAATCGTTTTAAAAACGATCATTTTGCTACGGATGCTGCAGGTATTGTCATTGATTCTGCACAGCCCGGAAAGGCGGTATGTTCCATGACTCTGGAAGAACGGCATATGAATGAGAACAATACGCCAATGGGCGGCGCTGTTTTTACACTGGCGGATTTTGTTTGCGCCATTGCGGCCAATGGGTATTCCGAGAAAAAGACGGTCAGTCAGAATGTTTCCATTACTTTTCTTGCCCCTGCAAAAGGGAAACGTCTGATTGCAGAGGCATCCTGTTTGAGACAAGGACATACCACCGCACTATATGCGGCGGATGTAAGGGATGAGCTGGGAACTTATGTGGCTCATGCCGTTTTAAATGCTTATGTTATTAATAATTAGAAGATATACAAAGGAGGTACCATATCATGGTAATCACGGAGCTTTTGGAGCGGAATGCGCGACTGTATGGTTCGGATACAGCGCTTGTGGAGCTGAATCCTTCCTCAGAACGTGACAGCGCAGTGACATGGCGGGAGGCCAGCCTGATTGAGAGCGCGGGGGACGGAGCTCCCTATCGTCGGGAACTAAGCTGGGCGGATTTTGACAGACGTGCCAATCGTTTTGCGAACCTGCTCCTTAGCCGGGGGTTGGAGCGGGAAGCGAAGGTAGGTATTCTGATGATGAATTGTCTGGAATGGCTGCCTATTTATTTTGGTATTCTGAAGGCAGGGGGAGTAGCCGTGCCTTTGAACTTCCGCTATTCCTCGGAGGAAATCAAATACTGTCTGGAGCTTGCAGATGTGGAAGTGCTGGTTTTTGGACCGGAATTTATCAGCCGTATGGATATGATAGCAGAAGATCTGCCTAAGGTGAGGATGATGTTTTTTCCGGGAACGGAAGGTCCCTCATATACAGAGAACTTTCTGAAACTGATAGGATTCTGCTCTTCCAGTGCACCGCCAATTGCATTGAATGAGACAGACTATGCGGCAATCTATTTTTCTTCAGGGACCACCGGATTCCCAAAAGCAATTCTGCACAATCATCTGTCATTATTCTCTTCCTGTGAGACGGAGCAGAATCATCACGGACAGACAAGAGATGATGTATTTTTGTGTATTCCGCCGTTATATCATACCGGGGCGAAAATGCATTGGTTCGGTTCTCTGATTTCAGCCGGAAAAGCAGTAATTCTTCGTGGCGTGAAACCGAAGTGGATTCTCAGGGCAGTCACGGAAGAAAAATGCACCATAGTATGGCTGCTGGTGCCATGGGCGCAGGATTTATTGGATGCCATTGACTCCGGACAGGTGGATATGGAGCATTATCTGCTGGAGCAGTGGAGGCTGATGCATATCGGAGCCCAGCCTGTTCCGCCAAGCCTGATTCAGCGATGGAAGAAGCATTTTCCTCATCATCAGTACGATACAAACTATGGTTTGAGTGAATCTATAGGCCCCGGCTGTGTTCATCTGGGTGTGGAAAATATACATAAGGTGGGCGCCATCGGAAAACCGGGATATCGATGGGAAGCAAAGATTGTAGACGAGCAGGGAAAAGAGACAGCTCAGGGAGAGGTTGGTGAACTCATTGTTCACGGACGAGGCGTCATGCTCTGTTATTACAAAAATCCCGAAGCTACTGATGAGGTTTTAAAAGACGGATGGCTCTATACGGGAGATATGGCACGAATGGACGAGGATGGATTTA
>CAYYGS010000442.1:0-1946 GCA_964471335.1 uncultured Jutongia sp. | reverse complement strand
CACGCGCTTCCCAAAGCGACAGAGGCAAAAGGTGCAGGCGGCAGGACAGAAGAAAGCTTTAATTTTTAATGGATAAGCAGGGATTATCTATCATCTCAATAAAACAGGCATGAGGGAGCTATGAATAAAATTTCAGGTGATTGTATGCGCTTCCATTAGATCTAACGGAAAAATTCATGGCCCTCATGTGCAAAGAGCCTTGTCAGGCAGCGGTCAAACCATGTGACATTGGATCTGTCAGAATATCTCCTGTCCATAAAATAAAGTGCCCCCTGTGAGCCATCTATCCCATGCAGTGCATCATTCACGGCGCTCTTCGTATCCGCAGACACATGCACCCTGTAATAACGTCCATCGGAAATGGGCGAAAACTGCCTCGGTGAAAATACAACGCCACGAATGGATGATGGAAATTTACCGGACTTCACTCTATTTAAAATAACATTGGCCACCAGAAGCTTTCCCGTGTGATTTTGATCCCCTGCTTCCGCCTCCACAATTCGTTCTAATATATTTCTGTCTCTGTCACTGACATGGACACCACAGCATGCCTGGATCTCAGCCATTCTTTTCTGTCTCCTCTTTTCCTCCAGCGCACGCTTTACCTCCAGACGATGCTCCTTGACACGCACCTTTCTGATCTTCTCCAGCTTTACCATCCGCAGGGCATCCGTATTATCATCTGCTATGTCAATATCCTGCTCCCACTGCTCTCCATTAGAAGGCAGAGAACTGTGATAATTCACAGGAGCAAGCGCTACTACCTCCTGACTCTCCATATTCCACAGAGATAAACCAGCTGTCAGAGAAACGACTACAGCGCCTTTCATTACTTTTGTATTTTGCATAAACTACCTCTTTTCTGCGCATTTACCAGGGGCCCTGATCAGACAGAGCCATACGCATAAGCGATCCTTCCATTTAATTTATGAAGGATTTTTCACATTGTTACAAAAACATTACAAATTATATGGTACAACTTCACAAGATATTCGTACTTGTTTATATTTTTGTAACAATTAGAGAAATTTATACACTTTTTACCAAAAATTTCTAAAAAATTTGCGATTTTTTTCGACAAAGGATATACTGTTATACAGAAAATCAGACGCGCAGGCTTAGGCCTACAGCTTAGAGTAATATTTTCCACAAGCAAATCTATTTACTTTACTATTTTGAACCGCGAAAAACATGCGCAGAAATGAGGTTTAACATGGCAAATCTACCAGGTGTTTATTCCGCTGTCAAAAAAGACGGCACTGTATATTACCGCGCCTCCGTTACTTATCAGAATAAACATATCAGCCTGGGCAGTTTTCCCACAGAAGAGGAGGCACATCATGCATACACGGCATCTCTGGCACTGATCGGCTCCGAAGAGCTTCTTCTGCCGGAGGACTACACTGCACAGCCTCTCTGCTTCGCGAAATGGGTCGTTTTGACCAACTATAAAAATAACGGCATCTACATCAAGACGCCGATTTACCTTCGAACAAATTATTTCCACTACTATCTCTCACCGACAGATGTTCTGGTTTTTGATGTGGATGATCTCTTTTATTATTCCAATCATTCCATCATGCGCCGCGGCAGCCACCTCTTTGTCGCCGATTACGGCATGCAGGTCAATATCGCCTCCCGCTACGGCATCAAAAATTTCGCCGTGAAAGGCAGGGATTACCGCTATGTTAACGGAGATGACCACGACATGCGCTACGGCAATATTGAAATCATCAATCCCTACTACGGAGTAATCCGCGAAAAAGACGGCATACACCCCGTTTTCCTGACAAAAATACACGTGCGCGGAGATTTGATCGTCGGCCGCTATCCTACGGCAGCAGAAGCAGCCGTTGCATATAATAAGGCCGCCGACTGCCTGTCATCCAAGGGCTTTATCCGGGAATACACACACAACTATCTGGCTGATCTCTCATCATCCGAGT
>CAYYGS010000441.1:0-1949 GCA_964471335.1 uncultured Jutongia sp. | reverse complement strand
GAGGAGCTGCAGGAACAGAATATCAAGCCGAATACGATTCGTCTGTCAATTGGCACGGAGCATATAGATGATATTATTGCCGATCTGGAACAGGGATTTGCGTCAATAAAATAAATTCAGAAATGACAGGACGCAAAAACAGCAGTTGTGTGCAGTAAAAGGCATGGCATATAAATCAGTGTATAAACAAATATTCACTTTATAGGAAAGGAATGTGAGTGATTATGGCTAAAATATATCAAACAGCAGACGAATTGATTGGTGGTACGCCGCTTTTGGAGTTGACACATATTGAAAAGGAATACGGTCTGGAGGCAAAGATCCTGGCAAAATTGGAATATTTTAATCCGGCCGGTTCTGTGAAGGACCGTGTCGCGAAGGCGATGATTGAGGAGGCAGAGAAAGCGGGAAAACTCAAATCGGACTCCGTGATTATAGAACCGACATCCGGTAATACAGGGATCGGTCTGGCAGCAGTAGCGGCAGCGAAGGGATACCGAATCATCATTACGATGCCGGAAACGATGTCTGTGGAGCGACGCCAGATTTTGCAGGCATACGGTGCAGAGCTTGTGCTGACAGAGGGAAGTCAGGGAATGAAGGGAGCGATTGCCAAAGCAGAGGAGCTGGCAAAGGAGATGCCAAATAGTTTTATACCAGGGCAGTTTGTGAATCCGGCTAATCCTAAGGCACACTTTGAACAGACCGGACCGGAGATTTATGATGATACCGATGGAGAGGTAGATATCTTTGTGGCCGGTGTCGGTACGGGAGGCACGGTGACAGGTGTTGGTGAATATCTCAAGAGCAAAAAGCCGCAGGTTAAGGTAGTAGCAGTAGAGCCCACGGCATCACCTGTGCTTTCGTCTGGAGAGGCGGGAGCCCACAAAATCCAGGGGATTGGTGCTGGATTTGTGCCGGAGGTGCTGAATACAGAGGTTTATGACGAGATCCTGACAGTATCAAATGAGGATGCCTTTGCAGTGGGAAGGCAGATTGGACGAATTGAGGGTGTACTCGTAGGGATCTCATCCGGCGCGGCAGCATATGCGGCGATTGAACTGGCGAAGAGGCCGGAGAATGCCGGAAAGACGATTGTGGTACTGCTCCCGGATACGGGAGACAGATATCTGTCAACAGAACTCTTTTCTGAATAAAATCGCAGGAAAATGAGAACTTTGATAAAACGAACGATAGAATCGTACGGAAATGAGGATCGCTATGAATCGAATTTTGATTGTAGAAGATGATACACAGCTCTGTCAGGAATTGGCAGAGCTTTTAAATAATGCGGGATATGAGACATGTTTTGTAGAAGATTTTTCCCGGACGCTGGAACAGATGGAGACGTGTGCTGCCGATCTGATTCTGCTGGATATTAATATTCCGGGGCAAAATGGCGAGCAGCTCCTGAAGGCCCTGCGCAAGATCTCTGAGGTACCGGTAATTATGCTGACCAGCCGTGATACAGAGGTGGATGAGGTGCTCTCTATGAGTTACGGAGCAGATGATTATATCGTAAAGCCTTACAATCCTACGATCCTCCTGCTGAGGGTGGCGGCGATTCTGAAGAGAGCCGGCCAGACCGGTGATACTGTAGAATGGCGTGATGTGAAGGTGCATGTATCGAAGGGCAGCTTATCGCAGGGGGAAAATGAACTTGCCCTGACCAAAAATGAGATGCTGATTTTTGAATTGCTCCTGCAAAATCGAGGGAGGATCGTGTCGAGAGATGCGTTGATGACCCATTTATGGGACAATGATGAGTATCTGAATGACAACGCGCTTACGGTCAATGTGAGCAGGCTGCGTGGCAAACTGGCAGATTTTGGATATGAGGATGCAATCATAACGAAAAAAAAGCAGGGATATCTGCTGGATTAGACATGGAGTATAGTGTGAAAAATAAATTTTTCACACGGCAAATTTGTGCCTGCGGCCCAAAGTTT
>CAYYGS010000440.1:0-1959 GCA_964471335.1 uncultured Jutongia sp. | reverse complement strand
CATAGGTATAATAACCGGCCACATAGCCCCAGCCAATGAGCTGCATGGCTCTGCTCAAATCCCAGCCCGCAATCGCCTGATCTCCATAAGCGGCCCTCGCGTCAAAAACCGCCAGCAGAGAAATCCTGTCCTCCGCGTCAACGCCTCCCTTGTTCATAGCGGCGACCAGATCGTCCCGGCTCATGCCTTCCGATCCGAATTGTCCCAATTCCCTCAGCGCCGCCGGATTATGCATGCCCGCCAACAACCTGTCAACTGTCTCCTCCAGAGATTTCCGATCCGTTATCCCCCAATCTCTCTCCAACAAAGCTGCAAAAAGCTCCTTATAAAAACCGTTTGCCTCAAATCCTGCCGCAATATCCAGATTTCCGCCATTCTGTGTAATAATCACAGCATAGGAGGCATTGAACCAACGCAAGGTGTCGGAGAGACCCGCTTTCTTTGGAATCTCCAACTCCTCAAAAACCATTTGTTCCTTCAAGGAAGGCATAATCTTCTCATATTTTTCATAATGGCCATATTTCTCATTCACAGACATAAAAAACATGTAGTACGCTTTCTCTGTCTCCGCACACTGTACAAAAACCTTGTTGCTCCCTTCCGCCTGAGTCATAAGACCTTCTTTCGCCACCACATCAATAAAGTCGTCGGACAGAATCGGTTCATCATCGGACAGAACCGTCTTGCAGTTGTCTCCCTGATTTAAAAACATGGCGCTTGTATACTCAAGGAGCTCGTCCACGCTGTTCACATCAGGACCGTAGCCAAACAGGGACTCACCTTTTGCCACCCCGATAACCAATATGCCTGCCCCATCTTTTCTCGCAAGATTGAACACTCCTGAAGCATTCATATTGTCTTCCTCAGTCCATTTCCCAGGAAGGGATATGGCGTACATTCCATTCGGATCCGTATATCGGTTGACCTGTTCCTCTCCCGTTTCCCCGCTGCAGCCCGCCAGATATGTCAGTGTCACAATCACGGCAAGCATCATACTCATTACTCTTTTCATAGAATCCTCCTCTGCGCACAAGCACACATGGCATCAGAAATTGACACAATGGGCCTTTGTGTCAATATTTTATCACACACACACAAAGGATGCAAGTCAACAACCCCGCTGCAGGCATGGCTGTTTTCCTCACGCAGCAGTTTGGATGCCCATCTGAGAATGAGTGTAAGTGACGGCTGCTGATGGTGCCGGTATCTTAAAAATCAGCGTCCGCCATCTTGACAGCAACAGACTATTATGATAGTATAGACTATAGAAGTAGTCCGCAGAATTTAAAAGACTCTTGTGATGTAGATGGAGAGAACGACATGAAAGATAAACTGTTTGACAGCGAGGCAAAAGTTATGGATATCATTTGGACAAAAGGGCCCCTATCCGCCAGGGAAATCAGCCTGATTGCGGCGGATTCCATCGGCTGGAACAAAAATACCACCTACACAATACTGAAAAAGCTTGAAGCGAAAGGTTTTATCCGGCGTGACGATCCGGGCTTCCTCTGCACCGCACTGGTCTCCCGGAATGAAATGCAGAAGCTTGAAGCGAAATCGCTTGTGAAAAAAGTGTTCGGAAACTCAAGACAGGCTTTGTTTTCCGCGCTGCTTCAGGACGAACCGCTCACGGAAAGCGAGATAAATGAACTGAGAAAACTGATAGAAAGCAGGTGATGCCATGCTGGGTGAAATGTTTTATTGGATTTTAAATATGAGTATCACGGCTGCTGTCACCGGTTTTGTGGTGCTGCTGATTCGAACCGTGCGCAGAATTCCAAGAAGGGTGGTCTATTATCTGTGGTTCTTGCCGTTCCTCAGAATGTTTCTCCCCATAGGACTTAACAACCCCTATAGCTTAATGTCGCTGATATCTCGATCTCTTTTTCCTACAAAAGCAGTCACTATATTTGCCCCAAACGACAGGCTTACGTTTTCCATACCAAACTGCGTGATGGC
>CAYYGS010000439.1:0-1970 GCA_964471335.1 uncultured Jutongia sp. | reverse complement strand
GTTGTAGATGGCTTGTATGCTGCGGTGGAGCGTGCAGGATTGTATGTTGCCAACCTGACGTTAGAGCCAATTGCGGCAATCAATGTAGCGATTCCGGAAAAATACCGTCTGCTGAATATTGCTCTGGTGGATGTAGGCGCCGGAACATCAGATATTTCGATTACCAAAGACGGAAGTATTATCGCATATGGCATGATTCCGTCTGCGGGTGATGAGTTGACAGAAGCGATTGCCAGACAATATCTGACGGATTTTACAGAGGCTGACAGGATGAAATGTGCCAGCACCAGCCAGGAAGAAGTAACCTACCATGATATTATGGGAATTCCTCAGAAGATTTCTTCAGAAGAGTTGATTGCTTCTGTGGATGAAACAGTGAAAATGATAACGAAAAGTGTTTCAGATAAAATTATTGAATTAAATGGCGGAAAGTCTGTCAGTGCGATTTTTGTTGTAGGCGGCGGTGGCAAAATCATTGGTTTTACGGATAGTCTTGCAGAGTATCAGGGTATTCAGAAGGAGAGGGTAGCCCTTCGTGGTTCTGAGGTGCTCGGCAGTGTCAAGTTCCTGCAGGAAGGAATAAAAGTAGATTCCCTTCTAGTAACACCGATTGGTATTTGTCTGAACTATTATGAGCAGAAAAATAATTTTATCTTCGTAACGGTCAATGGGGAGCGCATTAAATTATATGATAATAGTAAGCTCACGATTATGGATGCGGCTATGCAGGTTGGTTTCCCGAATGAGGAGCTTTTTCCGCAGCGTGGTGATGCTATTACTTATTATATCAATAATGAGAAGCGAATGGTACGCGGTGAGCCGGGCGAGGCAGCAGTTATTCATATTAATGGTGAGGTGACGGGGATTAATACGCCGATTGCGTCTAATGACAAGATTGAAATCAGCCCTTCGACAAAGGGAGCACCTGCTGAGCTTATGATTGGCGGCCTGCAGGAATACAAGTCAACCTTAAATTTCTATTTTAATGGCAAAAAAATCAACTGTTCCCGTTTTGTGGAAGTAAACGGTGAGTTGGTTTCTGAATTTTATTCGGTGAAGAATGGTGACAGGATTGAGATTCTGGATTACTACACGTTAAAGCAGGTGCTGGAGTTTATGGACATTATCGAGTATACCAATCTTTCCGTTAATAATATGCCGGCACAAATGGATACAAAGGTGTATGATAACTTTACGATTCGGTGTGATATGGAGGAACAGCTTCCAACAACATATGTTGCTGAACAGTTTGTCTCCTATGAAGAACCTTTGCCGCCAGAGGAGCCGGAAGAGGATGTCGGTGAGGAAAATGCACAGGATATTGCCAGCGAGGAAAAAGAAGGGGGTGCTGCCAGAGGGACGCCTCCAGCGGAGAAAAAGACGAACGCAGATGCCGGAGCAGAATTGCCAAAGAGGGCGAAACGCGCGGGCAGCGCAAAGGATATTACCGTTGTGATTAATGGGGAAGAAGTTATTCTCCAGGGGAAGGCAAAGTACATTTTTGTGGATGTACTTGACTTTTATCCTTTTGACACATCTATTGCCCAGGGCGACCATCTGGAGATTTCGGTCAATGGCATAGATTGTGATTTTACCCATCCGGTTAAGCAGGGAGACCAGTTGCGCATAGAGTGGGTAGGTTGAAACAAGAGAAACGAGGAAGAAGATGAGAGTTTGCAGTATTGCCAGCGGAAGCAGCGGAAACTGTATATATGTTGGCGATGAAAAGAATCATATTTTGATTGATGCCGGGATCAGCAGGAAGCGGATTGTGGAGGGGCTGAACAGAATCGGGGTAGCGCCGGAGAGGCTGGATGCCATTTTTGTTACACATGAGCATAGCGACCACATTCAGGGAATTTGTATGATGGTGAAGATGTTTGGCCCTCCGGTTTTTGCCACAGGGGGAACACTGGATGGTATCTGCATGAAGGATACAAAGGGAGTTGTTGGCAGGGATAAGCTTTATC
>CAYYGS010000438.1:0-1979 GCA_964471335.1 uncultured Jutongia sp. | reverse complement strand
GTCACAACAGGCGCTGGCCGAAAAGCTGGGGGTCAGCGCGCAGGCAGTCAGCAAATGGGAGAGCGGTAAAAATCTGCCGGATATAGATTTGTTCCGTGAACTGGCATGGATATTTGACATGACGATAGACAGTATTGTGGAGGGTGATCTGTCATTTGCGCAGAAAAGCGGGGGCAAAAGCCTTCCGGCCAATGTGGCGGCTCTGGCTCCCGAGGCTGAAAGGCGAAAGCTGCTGCAGAGCCTTACGCCGTACTGTTCTGACACGGAGCTCTACAATATTGCGAAGGGACTGGCCGAGGGAAATCTGGAGCTGTCGCTGGCAGCAGGTATCAGGCGAAAGGAAGAAATGACAGAAAAGACGGTTTCCGTTCCCTGTAACGTTTTTGGAGAGAGCACACTGCGGGAGACGGCGCCGTATTTTGCAAAGGCTCTGGGGGAAATGATGGGCAATACGGAGCCGGGTCTGCGGCGAATTGCCGGCCTGATGCACTGTCCTGAATGCGAGGAAAAGCTTCAGCTTGTAAATAAGGATGAGAAAGAAACCTATTTTGTCTGCAAAAACGGACATCGATATGATGTGGTGGATGGCGTTGTGGATTTTGGGTCCCGTGAGATCAAGGGAGAATTGTGGTCATTATGGTTGAAGAACTATCAGGATTATCTCCGCGTGAAACGCGGACCGGGAAATCCGCGTTATCAGATGGGAACGGTTCCCTACTGCGAACTGCACTGGCAGGTTCTGAAGAAGCTGCGCCCCCGGATCATTCTGGATATTGCCAGCGGTATGGGCGGAGGAATCGAATATGACCTGCAGCGCATCAACTGGCCCTGTCTTGTAATCATGACGGATCTCTCGCATCGTATCCTTAAATATGATAAAAGGTATTTCAGTGAGGAGATGGTCAATCCTTATGTGGATATCGTGTGTCTTGCGTGCGACTGCGCACGTCTGCCCATAGATGACGGATGTATCGATATGGTGGTGTCGTGCGCGGGGTTTGAGAGTATGCAGCGAAAGATGCTGGACGGCTTCCGGGAGGCATACCGTGTACTGAAACCGGGAGGACATGCTGTTTATAATATCAGCATCGTCGGAGACCACAACTCGGAAAACACAAAAAAGTGGGAGCGTTTGTTCAGGTCGCTGAAAGAATCTTATTCCTGGTGTGATAAGCTGTTTGATATCGGGGAGTGGGAAGATATCTGTAGGAGTACAGGATATGTATCAACGGAGACAAGGGAAGTTTACGGGGAATTGCCGGCGCCGGAGGGGGATGTGTTTCCCTTTGAAAATGAAATCATGCAGTGGATGGGGGAGTATCTGTGTGTATCTGAGAAGTAGCGCTGTTTTTGACCCTCGCGGCAATGAGCCAAATATAGATTTTGTAACCACTGCCCTGATTGGAAAAGATGCCTTATGGCAATGTGAGGAAGATAAAAACTCTGCAAAAAAATACTTCACAGACGTAGAAAAATTACAAAAGAGATTGTGATATTAAAAAAAATGTATATAATAATATATGTAGATGATTGATGATAGACGTGGAGGGATATGGTATGCTGGCAGAGTTTAAAGTTAGAAATTATAAAAATTTCAGGGATGAATTGCGATTTTCATTAGAATCAGAAAAAAATTATGAGTTCAATCAAGAGGTGATTCGAGAAGGCATTATAAAAGATTCAGTGATTGTTGGACACAATGCTTCCGGTAAGACAAACCTGGGCAGAGCCATAATGGATATCATTATTCACCTAACCGATAAAAGAGAGAAAAGAGAAACATCAAATTTATTTTATTCAAATTTATACAATCAGGATGATATAGCGTCTTTTACGTATAAATTCAAATTTGATTCTTCTTTTTTGGAGTATGCTTATGAAAAAAAGAATGCTCAGCAGGTAATTCGGGAATGCGTTAAAATCGATGGAAAAAAAGTCATTATGAATGATATGGATGCCTGTTCTGTTGACTTAAAAGG
>CAYYGS010000437.1:0-1987 GCA_964471335.1 uncultured Jutongia sp. | reverse complement strand
ACTCGCCGCGCGGGGCACATGTTGCGTCAGCAACTAATATCCTTATGCGCCCCTGCGCATATAAAAAGCGCTGCTTGTCAGTATAAGCAACGCTTTCCATATCCAGAATACACACCCATTTTTATTGCAATTTTATGATTTTAATCTTAGAATCCTGTATAATAAAGTAAAAATTCGTTTTCTTACATGGAAAAAAATAGCTGATTTTGCTCTGCAATGCCTTATCAAACTTCTTCACTCCATTTATCCGGTATATAGTACAATGGCTGTTTGAATTTAACAGTATTTCCTCACCGCGAATCTGCACATGATTATATGTATTGTCTATCGTTGTCACCAGCTTTTCCGCGCCCTCTATATCATATACCTCCATTCTGCTGGTATTTTCATCTTTCTTCAGAATCACCCCGATGTATTCGTCACTGGCAAAAGCACTCACTATTTCATCGGTAAATTCTTTCTCTTCTCCTGCCGTTGGCTGCTTCATATTGTTCCACAGATAAAACCCTTTTTCGCCAAACAGACAGACAGTTGAATCATTCAGGAAACGCACTTCCGATATTAATGTTGCATTATAATTATGCGCCCCTACCAGATAGTTTGCATTTTTCCCCACATTGGAAAAATTATAAAAAGTCACACGGCTCTGTACTGCCCCTGTCGTCACTCCCAGATAAGCAGCCACCACGCTGCTGCCATCCGGCGACAAATCCAGGCTGACCGGATAACCATCCTCTACATTCGTAGGAATTTCTGCCAGAAGCTTTTCTGATTTGTCAAATGGATTATATAACGCAATCGTGTTTGACGAAGCCTCCTCCATCAGAACGGCAATCACACCCTGCCTGGATATACATGCCTGTACAATGGGAGAATCAACCGTTAACTCCGTTCCCATTCCATCCTTCTGATAAATATACAGCGATTTTCCTCCTATATCCGCAATAACTACACTGGAATCACAGATATCTGCTTTCGGATTCGCCATTTCATAACTACCGCTCCAAAGAGGATTTCCCTTCTGGTCTACTGCTGTCACTCCATCCCTGCCATAACGAACTATTCCATCCTCATAAGCAGTATAATTCATTGAACTGCCATCCTTGACATAGACAGACTTGTCCACCTTGTATGAGCTGTACTGGCGGTTTATAAACCAGTGGAAAACCAGATAGAAAATTGCCAGACACACTAAAACACAAGCTAATGCTACCAGAATAAATACAATTTTCTTTTTCCTCTGTTCCTTTATGACGTCTACATCAAATGAACGCCCATTAAAACTTTCCATACTGTACTCCATTTCTTCTATCTTCTTATAAGAAGTGTGTAAGAAACTCTATATCGACGATGCGTTACATCCGCATCGCCGAAGAGTTACTAACACACTAAGAAAAATGCAAAAGCAGCATTTTTCTTAGCAAGTTTATTTGCTTTGCTATTTGAGCCACGCAGAATGCGTGGCATGAGGGATTAGTATGAATTATAACGTATTGAAAGTCACAACGCAACCTCAGCAGCTGACGGATTCCTCACCTACTCCGGATATGCCGGCAGGTAAAGCACCTGCCCTTCTTTTATCCTGTCACCATCCTTAATCTGATTTGCCTTTTTGACCATCTCCATACAGGACAATGTATGATACTGCCTCCACACGATTTGGCTCAGCGTATCTCCATAACGTACTACATAACTTGACGCAGACCGCTTTACCGCATTGGTGGGTTTTGCAGATGAACTTGGAGCGGCACTGCTTTTTGCCGAAGCTGAGTTTGACGTAGGTTTTGGCGTTGCTGTTTTCTGTGGTGTCTGAAATACTTTTTCATCGCCCTCCCCGCCCTGGCTCGCCGCCGTCGGCGCAGCCTGAAGTACCTGATCAGGCGTCTGTGGTGTAGTAACTATTTCCGGTGAAACCAATGCCGCTATATCCTTCTGCGTACTTGTTGGCTGGTTTGTCGCCCTGGCTTTCTTATCCTTCGCCTTTGCC
>CAYYGS010000436.1:0-1993 GCA_964471335.1 uncultured Jutongia sp. | reverse complement strand
ATTGCAAATAAAGGAAGGGCGAAAATATAGAAAAAGTAGAGAGCACTAGCTCGACAAAGTTCGTACAATTGAGCAAAAGGCAATTTCAGAGATTTCCATGGAAAGCAGACCGGCGTATCATCTATCCTCCCCGGTTGGCTGGATGAATGATCCTAATGGTTTTTCTGTCTACCAGAATGAGTATCATTTATTTTTTCAATATCACCCGTTCAGTAATGCATGGGTCCTATGCACTGGGGGCATTGCAAGAGTGATGATTTTGTCAAACGGGAATATCTGCCGGCAGCGATGGCACCAGATGAGACTTATGATGCAGGAGGGTGTTACTCAGGGAGTGCTATAGAAGTGGAAGGAAAACATGTACTGGTTTATACGGGAGTTATAGACCGTTATCTTGAGGATGGCTCCCATGATTACCGTCAGGTACAGTGTATAGCAAAAGGAAATGGTATTGACTATTGGAAACATAAGGGGAATCCGGTCATTACAGGAAAAAGCCTTCCGAAGGGAAGCAGCACAGAGGACTTTCGGGATCCTAAAATATGGGAAGATGTGGGAATGTCCGGATTTCTTTCCTTTGGGGAACAGGCATATTTTATTAGTTTCTCCCCAGGATATGCGGGCAATGGGATATGAATTTCACAATGGCAATAACTCCGCATTTATATATGGACAATACGATAAAATGTCATATCAGTTTAAGCGGGAGAAAATTTTTTCTGCGGACTACGGATTAGATTTTTATGCACCTCAGACGTTACAGACAGCAGATGGAAGACGTATTATGGTTGGATGGATGCAGTCGTGGGATGCCAAATTCATGCATGATTTTTTAGACTGGTCTGGTATGATGGCTTTTCCAAGAGAATTGATATTTAAAAATGGACAGATTTATCAGAGTCCAGTCCGGGAATTAGAAAAATACCATAAAAACAAGGTAATACATACAGGAAGGAAGATAATAGAAACCACACTTATGGAGGCAGATGGGATTGTTTTTGATACAGATGGCACTGCCTGTATTGATGTTATAAAATACGATATCGATGTTTGAGGAAAGGAAGGAGGAGTGATGTGGAAATACAATATCTGGGTACTGCTGCAGCAGAGGGATGGCCGGCTCTCTTTTGTGACTGTGAAATTTGCAAAAATGCAAGAATGACAGGAGGAAAGGAACTTCGCACCAGAACGCAGTTGATTGTAGATGGAAAACTCCTGATTGATTTTCCGCCGGATACCTACACACATGCTTTGAATTATTCGTTACAGTTGGGACAGATACAGCATTTGCTGGTTACACATTCCCATATGGACCATTTTTTCCCTGTCGAGTTGATTCACAGGCATGAGCATTTTGGTCATAATGCAAAGGGAACGCTGCATGTATATGGTAATGAGGCAGTAGAGAAGGCATTTTATGATGCTGTATTGATTGACCGGTTTAAGATACATCCTCTGGATGAGGCAGTCAGATTTGTAAGGGTGAAGCCCTTTGCTGATTTTATGGCAGATGGTTATCATATTATTCCGGTTCCGGCAGACCATGACAAAAGAGAAACCTGTTTTATCTATATTATTGAAAAAGATGGTAAATGTCTTTTTTATGGGCACGATACAGGACTGAAAATGAGCGATGCAGCATGGGACTGTATCTTTAGCCATAAATATGATCTGATATCCATAGATGCCACTATGGGCAGACAGCATAGTGACGGATATCATATGGGGCTGCCGGATGACCTCGCATTTGTTGCCACCATGGAAGAACATGAATGTATCCGGTCAGATACGGTAAAAGTCATCAATCATTTTTCACACAATGGAGGAATGACACATGAGGAACTGGAAATATTTGCAGCAGAACATGGGCTGACTGCAGCTTATGATGGTATGACAGTGTCAATTTAGGCTTTGAAACTCATTCCAGCAAAAAAATAATAAAGGAGGATAAAGGAATGGAAGAAAAATATGTTAAAACGGCACAAGAAATCCT
>CAYYGS010000435.1:0-1994 GCA_964471335.1 uncultured Jutongia sp. | reverse complement strand
GTAGCAAGCATATTTTTTAAATATTCCTCGGCAAGATAAGCTCCCCGCAATACACCAATAATCTCACCATTAAAATATAATGGCGCATAAAAACATACCATCGTCTCATCAAAAAAATGAGGATTAAAAATAACCTCTGAACCACTGTTTCCCTTGATGCCGTCAATATAGCACTCCCGCTTTGTCACGTCGGCGGTCCGTCCATCGGAGGCATAATCCACACCATTGATATCTGTGAATATAATCGTATCAAACTGGGAGTTTTCTTCCATTTTCTGAAGCATCTGCGTCGTAATCACAGGTTCGGTCAGGCCTTCGCCCACAAAGTATGCATACGTTCTAATCCGGCCTAACGCATTATTCAATTCATCATCAATCTGTACAGACTTCATCTGTGCAGAGTCTGCCGCATAATTTTTATTCTGCTCCTCCGTCCGTTTGCTGTTCTGTTCCGTAAACCAGAAAAACAAAAGAATAATGGCGGCTAAAAGGAAAATCGCATAAATAATCTCCTGTAAAGACTTTTTTATTTTCATGTTGTGCTCCTCATATAGTATTTATGATGTTAAATTATACAACTATGCGTTTTAATCCGAATATTCAAACTCATCTCATTCTACTATAGTAAGTATATCAGCATGTCAATGAAAAGACAACCGATTTGGTTTCTTATTTCTACCTGGAATAGTATTTTCTGCCAAATCTTCTCCTACACATCTATGCCTTTCCCTGCTCCATATTACGGAATAGCCGTATCAAAATAATAACAGCTGCCATTGCCAATATCACCTCCGCCACCAGCTGTGCATACACCAGACCATACAAAGGAAACAGGGCATTGAGCAGAAACAGAGCAGGAATTTCCAGCACCACCTTCCGAAGGAATGCAAAAAACAGGGAAAACATTCCCTTCCCACATGCCTGAAACGTGGTGACTCCCATAAAATCCATACAAATAAACGGCAGATACAGACACATTCCACGCAAAAACCTTACTCCGTATTGGATAATCGCCGTATGGTCAATGAAAATCCTCATCAAGCCACCGGCAAAAAGATATAGCAGTACCGCAATACAAATCTGAAACGAGATTACCACCTTACTACTGAAAATCACCGTCCTTTTTGCCCTGGAAAAATCTCTGCTGCCGTAATTATAGCTGATCAGAGGCATGATCCCCTGTGTCAGCCCCAGAGCTACCTGCATCGGCACAATATTAATCTTTGTCGCGATTCCCATCGCAGCCACTGCATCCGAACCGAAAGCAGCAGTAAAATTATTTAAAATGGTCATTCCCGTCACGTTGAGAAGATTCTGAACAGAGGCCGGAATACCGACCGCACAGATACCCGTCACAATATTCCATCTGGGAATAGCCATTTTCGGGTGCATACAAATATATGTATTCCCTCTCTTCGCCAGAAGCAGCAACAGGAAGTACAGGCAAGCCACACAATTTGATAAAAAGGTGGCAAGTGCAGCTCCGGCCGCTCCCATCCCAAAATGAATGACAAATATCGGATCAAGGATCATATTCAGGACACAACCTGACATTGTCCCGATACTAGCGTGCATCGACGCCCCCTCCGTACGCACAAGATACGCCATAACGATATTCAGAATCGACGGCATTGCACCGAGCGACACCGTCCAATGTAGATAATCCGACGTCGCCTTTATATTGTCAGAAGTTGCTCCCAGAAGATTTAAGAAAGAGTCCCTCCCGAGTGTAAACAGAGCAGAAAACAAGAGTCCGCTCAAAATAGAAGCCCAGATTCCAAAGGCACAGCACCGCTTCGTCGTTTCGATATCCTTCCGTCCCAGCGCGCGCCCCATCATGCTGGAGGTTCCAACCCCAAATAAATTATTAACGGCATTAAACGCCAGCAGCATCGGAGCCGCCAGCGTGACCGCAGCATTCTGTACCGGATCATTCAGCATTCCCACAAACCACGTATCCACCAGGCTGTATAAAACCATCACCAGCGAACTTA
>CAYYGS010000434.1:1163-1995 GCA_964471335.1 uncultured Jutongia sp. | reverse complement strand
ACGTGCAAGCACGACGAGTCTGACTGTTTTCTGAAATTGGCCGTGAATAGTAACCCTTTAGCATAAATTATTATACAAATCTGCATACCTTTTGGCAGAACTGTTCCAAGAGAAATCAACTGCCATACCGCGGTCTATAATCTTATTCCATTCTCTTCTTCGATTATAATATACATCCTTTGCATAACGAATTGTATGAAGCATCTCATGCGCATTATAATTACAGAATGAGAATCCGGTTCCCTTGCTTTCATACTCATTATACGGCTCTACCGTATCGCGAAGCCCGCCAGTCTCACGCACAATCGGCACAGTACCATAACGGAGGCTCATCAACTGGGAAAGCCCGCATGGCTCAAACAGAGATGGCATCAGGAATGCATCACAGGCCGCATAGATTTTGTGGGAACGCTCATTGGAATAGAAAATATTTGCAGATACTCTGTCATGGTATTTCCATTCAAAATGACGGAACAAATTCTCATAACGATCCTCACCGGTACCAAGTACAACAAGCTGTGTATCTTCCGCACAGATTTCCTCAATCACATAATCAATCAAATCAAAGCCCTTCTGGTCAGTAAGTCTGGAAACAATTCCAATCATAAACTTCTTATCATCCTCTGCAAGACCAAGCTCTTTCTGCAAACCGCGCTTATTCTTAATCTTCTCCTTACGGAAATTCTTAATATTATAATTTGCATAAATCATTGGATCTGTCTCCGGATTGTACTCATCATAATCCAGACCATTGACAATTCCCACCAGGGCATTGCTGCGGGCACGCATCAGCCCATCCAGATGCTCTCCATAAAACGGAGACTTGATCTCC
>CAYYGS010000434.1:0-1153 GCA_964471335.1 uncultured Jutongia sp. | reverse complement strand
GTAGTAACCATATCCGCATAGACAATGCCACCCTTCAGATAATTAGCGTCACCATATGCTTCCAGCTTGTCCGAAGTAAAGAAATACGGCTTCAGACCAGTAATATCCTTGACCTTCTGCAAATTCCAAACTCCCTGGAACTTGAGATTATGTATGGTCATAATCGTCTTGATATTATTGTAAAATGGATTTTCACTAAACATATCTTTCAAATATACTGGAACTAATCCTGTCTGCCAATCGTGGCAATGAATGATATCCGGACGGAAATCCAGGCTTGGAAGTGCAGATAATGATGCCTTACAGAAAAATGCAAACTTCTCTATATCCTCATGAATATTCCCATATGGCTGGAAACCGGCGAAATAAAATTCATTGTCGATAAAATAGAACTGGATTCCCTCGTATTCCATCTCCAAAATACCAACATACTGCTTTCTCCATGCCAAATCAATATAAAAATGTGTCTTATATTCCATCTTCTGCTTCCACTCTTCCGGAATACAGGCATATTTAGGAATCATTACACGCACATCAAATTCTTTCTTATTGAAATACTTCGGCAAAGACCCTGCCACATCAGCCAATCCCCCCGTCTTAATAAAAGGGATACACTCTGATGCCACAAACAATACATTTTTCATAGAAACCTCCTTCTTAATTACCCATAAAATATTCTTTCCCGACGCCTGATTTACGTCAGGTAACCTTTCCATATTTCCAATATATTACATTATACCCTAAATCCACTATCATGCAAAGGTTTTCTTGGAAACTTCTAATGATTTTTTTATGCATATAAATAACAGATACTATGCCCTTATTTTATATTCTAATCGAATTTTGTCAGTGATTAGTGCAATAAATTCTGAATTTGTCGGCTTACCTTTACGGGAACTTACTGTATAGCCAAACAGTTCCTCAATTGTATCCATTTTCCCTCTGCTCCATGCAACTTCAATGGCATGGCGGATTGCACGCTCTACCCTGCTGGATGTCGTTTTATGGTTCTTGGCAATGGTTGGATAGAGTCTTTTTGTAATCGAACTTAACATCTCACTGTCATTCACTGACATCATAATTGCATCCCGCAGATACTGATACCCTTTGATATGTGCCGGAACCCCAATCTCATGAATAATATTGGTCACAT
>CAYYGS010000433.1:0-1997 GCA_964471335.1 uncultured Jutongia sp. | reverse complement strand
ATTTTTATAGATGTGTTTCATCTCTACATACATATGCCTACCTCATCTTTCTTCGCTATTACGTTTGTTCCGAAATTCCACGATCTGCTTCATTACCAAAAGGATGATTGCCAGCAGCACAAGCAGCGAGGACACCGCAAATGCCTGTGTGATGGAATCTGCACTTCCTGCCATATAAAGCGCATCAATCTCCAATGGAAGGGTAAACGTTTTTCCTCTGGCTTTGGAAACCGCATATACTGCACCAAATTCCCCGAAGGCTCTGGCAGCACACAGAATCATACCATAGAGCAGAGCCCAGCGGATGTGGGGAAAGGTAATTCTCCGAAAAATCGTGCTGCCTCTTGCTCCCAGCATAACCGCCGCCTCTTCTTCCGATGTCCCCTGTACATTCATAACCGGAATCAGTTCCCGTGAAACAAAAGGAAATGTAACAAAGATCGTAGCAAGAACAACACCCGGTACAGAAAATACCAGTGATACATCCGTTCCAAACAGATCATTAAACCAGTTTATGACCGGTGTAGCCCAGCCCATCCTGCCGAAAGTCATAATATAGGCAAGACCTGCGATAACCGGGGAGATCGAAAAGGGAATGTCAATCAGAGTAGACAATACATTTTTTCCCGGAAAATTAAATTTCGTCAGGAGCCATGCGGCGCACAGTCCAAATAGGGTATTCACAACCAGAGCAATGCCTGTTGCAATCAGGGTAACGGTCAGTGCCGACAGCGTATTTTTTGCCGATATCGCTTCCACGTACAGGGAAAGCCCTTCTTTTAGCGAACGATATATTACCTCGACGAGCGGAAATACCAGCATGAGAAGAAAGAACAGTACCCCGACGCCGATCAGTATATAGGAAGCCAATCCATATTTCTTTTTCTTATTCAAAGCATATCCTCCTTTGCTATTTCCTTGTTCTGCGCGCTGCTACCATCTGTATCATATTGATCAGAAAGAGCATTAGAAAAGAAATGATCAGTAAAACCAAAGCAAGTGCTGCCGCTCCCTCATAGTCCACATTACCGGAATTCAATTTTTGCATGATAATATAGGAGACAACCTGTGTACCTTCTTTTTCACTGTTACCGGATATATAGATTACACTGCCGTACTCACCGATTCCTCTGGCAAGAGCCAGACCAAACCCCGTCAACAGTGCCGGTGTCAGCTCCGGTAAGATAACCCTGCGGAAGGTGTACCAGCGACTGCCACCCAGCATGCCGCTGGCCTCTTCATAGCTCTCCGGTAATTTTTCTAATACGGGCTCAAGCGAGCGGACAACAAAGGGGATACCAATAAAAATTAAAGCGATCGTAATACCTACCTTGGAATATGCAGCCTTAATGCCGATTGTTTCCAGTGCCTGTCCCAGAATCCCCTGATCGGAATACATTTTTGTAAGGGTGATACCTGCCACTGCTGTCGGAAGGGCAAATGGCAGTTCGATCATTGCGTCAATCAACCGCTTGCCTGGAAAATCATAACGCACCAGGATCCAAGCCAGAATCACTCCGAATACACAATTTATAAGTGCGGCAACCAGCGCACATCCTGCGCTGGTTACAAATGCCTGTATTACATTGGGACGTCTCATCAACTCCCCAAATTCGCTCCATGATAAATGGAAAGAATAAGTGAGAATAGAAGCCAGTGGAATCAGAATTAGCAGTGAGAGCATTGCTACGGTGATTCCCAGAGTCATTCCAAAACCCGGAAGTACCCGCCTGCTTTTCTGTTTTCTTTTCTGCATAGTTTTCACAATATCCTCCATTCTGCATTATTGACGGTAAATCTCATCAAATATCGCATCATCGGTGAAGAAATCCACATACGCTTTATCCCAGCCGCCGAAATCGTCGATCGTGCACAACTCCACATTCAGATCAAAGGTGTCGCTGAAGGTCTTTAAGATCTCTTGATTGGACGGACGGTAAAAATTCTCACCCTCCAGCTTCTGTGCCTCGTCGCTGTAAAGATACTGTAAATATTCC
>CAYYGS010000432.1:0-1998 GCA_964471335.1 uncultured Jutongia sp. | reverse complement strand
CTTAAAAAAGAATATTAGATATTGTATTATTAGTTCAATAAGATGCCAGCAGTCCGGGAAATCGGGATGCTGGTATTTATTATTACACAGGGAAAGAGAACTTCCCTACTCGATTTTGCTGAAAACTTGCCCTTTTTATTATGTTGTGATAAAATATTCAATGATTAATGTTACTTTCAGGAAAAGAAATGGGCAGAGACATTGATTGCTGCCTGTGGGCATTACGAAATAAGGACAAAGGAGGGAAACTACATGAAAGCTTATGCAAAGACTGATGTTGGCAGCAAGAGAAGCATGAATCAGGATTTCTTTTATTGCAATGAAAATCCAGTAGGTAGTTTCCGGAACCTGTTTGTAGTTGCAGATGGGATGGGGGGACATAAAGCAGGAGATCACGCCTCAAAGCTGTGTGTAGAGAGTATGGCAGATTCTATTAGGAGAACCAGCCATAAGACACCTGTAACAATATTTGAAGAGGCAGTAAATAAAGCGAATGATGAGGTTTATCGCGCAGCACAGGAAAATCTGGCATTTGAAGGAATGGGAACTACCATGGTGGCATGTACATTGACAGATTATACAATGTATGTGGCAAATATTGGCGATTCCCGTTTGTACTTATTAAGGGATGGTTTATCGCAGATTACTGTTGACCATTCTCTGGTTGAGGAGCTGATTAAGCAGGGGAATCTTACAGTGAGCGAGGCCAGGGTGCATCCGCAGAGGAATATTATAACCCGCGCATTGGGAACTGATGTGCAGGTCAATGCCGACTTTTTTGAGGTGACGGTGCAGAAGGGAGACATTGTTCTTTTGTGCAGTGACGGATTATCAAATATGCTGGATGATGAGGATATGGAATATATCATAAGACATAGTGATACATTGGAAGAGGCAGGTACGGCTCTGGTAAGCAGGGCGAACCAGTGTGGGGGAGATGATAATATCACCGTTGTGCTTGTGCAGGTAGAATAAAAGAGGCTGAATTTTGGGGATTTCTGGTGGATTGCCATGATTTCAGCAATTTCCTAAAGTGTGGAGAAAATGCGCGGGAATGGAGGAAAAGAATGATAAGTCCAGGAATGTTAATTGGCGAAAGATATGAAATTATTGATAGAGTTGGTTCTGGCGGGATGGCGGATGTATATAACGGCAAAGATTTACGGTTGAACCGAAATGTTGCCATTAAGGTACTGAAGCAGGAATACAGCAGTGATGCAAAGTTTGTATCGAAGTTTCGTGCGGAGGCGCAGTCCGTTGCGGGTTTGTCCCATCCTAATGTGGTAAATGTTTATGATGTAGGTGAGGACGATAATCTGTATTACATCGTTATGGAGCTTGTAGAAGGCATTACCCTGAAAAAATTTATTGAAAAGAAAGGAAGGCTGGAAATCAATGAGGCAATTGGCATTGGCATCCAGATTGCCCAGGGAATTGAGGAAGCACATAAGAACCATATTATTCATAGGGATATCAAGCCGCAGAATATTATTATTTCCAGGGAGGGAAAGGTAAAGGTTACGGATTTTGGCATTGCCAAGGCAGCCACTTCCAATACCATTACTTCCAATGCTATGGGTTCGGTGCATTATATCAGCCCGGAGCAGGCAAGGGGCGGCTATAGTGATGAAAAAAGCGATATTTATTCGCTGGGTGTGACCATTTACGAGATGCTTTTGGGAAAGGTGCCTTTTGAGGGAGAGAGTACGGTTTCTGTTGCATTTGCCCATGTACACAATGAGGCAGTTCATTTGAATGATGCGGATCCGTCCATTCCGAGAAGTTTGTCCCGGATTGTCCAGAAATGTATGCAGAAAAAGCCGGATATGCGTTATGAGAGTGCAGGTGCACTGATTATGGATTTGCGGCGTGCTGTTTCTGATCCGGATGGTGATTATGTAGAGATAGAGGACGTGGTTACCGGTTCAGAAACGATTGTGATTACTGATGATGTGGTACGTGCGGTTAAGGAGCAGCCGAAGCGTGTTCCCGCACTGG
>CAYYGS010000431.1:0-2001 GCA_964471335.1 uncultured Jutongia sp. | reverse complement strand
CAGATAAATTGGAGCAATTAGCGAAACAATTTGGTGTAAATTTTTTTAAGATGAAAGATGAACCTTGGCAAGATTTGGGGGGGCTTTATAAGAGAGAACGAGCTATTAAAGAGCAAAAAATACTTGTCGAAAAATGCAACATGAGTGGATGCCGTTCGTTACAAGAAGGTAGATTATATGTTTGCTCTCGTTCTAGGCACGGTGAAAGACAAGGTCACTATATTCAGCGGGAAGATGAAGCGTTGGATATAATAAAAGGATTTTCATTTGAATCGTATCTTAGTTTTTACCAAAGATATAACTTCACAGCTTGTAATTACTGTGACGGAGCAATAAAAGGCAAGAATGAAATTGCAGCCGGGGAACAACTAAGATGAATATTGTCTATTATCCTGGCATGCGCTGTTATGATAGTAACTTATTAGCTGCGCTACAACTTAAAGGAAAGGCATGTCTTCCATTTTTCTTACATTGCTTTGATTTAAAATTTGATAAGGATGAAGCTGGAGGGATAGCATGCGATTATGGTATTAAATCAACTCTATTAAGCAATGGTGCATTGTTTAAGGAAAAACAAAACAAGGTTGACGAAAATTTGTTTGGGAACTGCCACAGCTTTTTTCAAGTTGAAGTTGACATTTACAATATAACGTGGCATCCAAAATATCACAAAGACCACGGGAATCATTTTATTCTATATGTGAACCAAACGATAAATGAAGTAGAAGTTCGAGATCCAATGTGCGTTAAAGGTATTCAAAAGTTTAGCATTAATGATTTTTTCAAAATGGTAAACACAGTTGAAGGGTTCGACATTGATAAAGTTACAATCCCGACGGAATTTGCATTGCCAAGTGTTAATGAAAATGATTTATATAAGTGGATAGATTATGTTGAGTGCAATGACATTTTTGATGCTCTTATTGGGATAGAAGAAGACTCTTACAATGTAAAATTGTATAAAACATTATGGGAGATTGCATATGGTCGTAGTTTATATGGTGAATACTATTGTGCTACTCACGAAAAGCACTCAATAGAAGAATTTAAGAGTCTTACAGCCAAATGGCTTAGGGTAAGGAGCGTCTTGGTGCAAGAATATTTGCATAGAACCAGGAGAAAAGAAAAAGTCCTTGTAGAAGCGAGAGATGCAATAACAACCGAAATTGACTTGTTAAAATCATTGAAAAGATAATAAATGACATATAATCTAATTTACTTTTTAATCGGAGGGGTTAGCGAGTGGAAAGGAAGATATTAGTAACGGGCGGTGCGGGCTACATAGGCACGCATAAAGTTGCACAGCTTGTTGCAGACGGTTATGACATCGTTATTTTAGATAACCTTTCGACCTCGTGTGAAGAAAGCGTTACGCAGGTGAGGAGGATAACAGGTAAGAGCATTCCTTTATATAAGATCGATATTCGTGATACAGATAATGTTCGCAAGGTGTTGAGAGACGAAAAGATAAGAGCAATAATTCACTTTGCGGCGTTCTCGCTTGTAGGCGAAAGCATGACTAACCCTCTTAAGTATTATGAAAACAATCTCTATGGAACTAAACAACTATTGGAAGCTATGATTGCAGAGAAAGTAGATAAAATAGTGTTCTCATCCACGGCGGCAACCTACGGAGAACCTAAAAGTATTCCCATAATAGAAACCGACGAAACCAACCCTACAAACACTTACGGCGAAACTAAACTTTCAATAGAAAAGATGCTTAAATGGACGGCAAACGCGCATGGACTTCGTTATGTATCACTTCGTTATTTTAATGCTTGTGGCGCGCACGAAAGTGGGCTGATAGGTGAAGCGCACGAGTCCGAAACTCATTTAATTCCCATGATATTGCAAGCTGCGGCGGGGGTTAGAGATTGTGTTAGCGTTTACGGTACAGATTATCCCACCCGTGACGGCACATGTGTAAGAGATTATATTCACGTTTATGACCTCGCAAAAGCACACGTTGCAGCGGTTAAATATTTAATAGACGGTGGC
>CAYYGS010000430.1:0-2022 GCA_964471335.1 uncultured Jutongia sp. | reverse complement strand
CTTGTGCACTCATACAGCGGCTCATATTCCTTGTGTTCAAGCTCCTGCCCGGCAAATGTCTCCAGCACCTCATAAGCAGGCTGTCCTTCCTCAGCCAGTCCGCCAAGCACTGTATCTAACAAAGCCTCTGCCATATAGTAGATTCTGCCGTCCGCTGCCTTCACCCTGCAATATGTCTCTACCGGATTCACACAAAGAGCCACATTCGAGGGCAGCGTCCAGGGCGTCGTCGTCCATGCCAGAAAATACGCATCCTCATCTGCCACCTTGAAGCGGACGATTGCAGAGCGTTCCTTCACCAGCTTATATCCCTGTGCTACCTCCTGCGAAGACAGGGGTGTCCCGCACCTCGGACAATAGGGCACAATCTTGAAGCCCTTATACAGGAGCTTCTTATCCCAGATCTCCTTAAGCGCCCACCACTCGGACTCAATAAAATTATCATCATATGTCACATAGGGATCATCCATATCGGCCCAAAATCCAACCGTTCCGGAAAAATCTTCCCACATTCCCTTATATTTCCACACAGATTCCTTGCACTGCTTGATGAAGGGCTCCATGCCGTACTCCTCGATCTGATCCTTGCCATCCAGGCCAAGCAGCTTCTCCACCTCCAGCTCAACCGGCAGACCATGCGTGTCCCATCCGGCTTTACGCGGAACCATATACCCCTTCATTGTCTTATACCGTGGAATCATATCCTTAATTACACGTGTCAGCACATGACCAATATGGGGCTTTCCATTTGCGGTAGGCGGCCCATCATAAAATGTATAGGTGGGACAGCCCTGACGAATCTCCATCGACTTCTCAAAAATCTTCTGATTTCTCCAAAATCGGCCAACATTCTTTTCACGGCCGACAAAATTCAAATCTGTTGAAACTTTTTCGTACATAATTTCCTCCAAACTACGACTATTTTTACACACAAATTTATCTTAATATCCTTTTGAAGGGATGTCAAGAAAAAAGGCGCGGATCTTCCTGTTTCAAAAAAGAAAAAAGACCCACATGGAGTGGATCCTCTTTCCTTTAGTTTTCTTTTTCCATTGTTTATCAATGTTTACATTTTTGATTATAACACATCTTCCTTGAAATGAAAAGTACTTTATGGAAATTTTTTTAAAAAAATAAACATTTCATAAACTTTTGATAAAAATTTCGTGTTTCTCTAAAAATCAAGGAACAGAAAGTACCACTCCCTGTTTAAAACCACGAGCGTCACGCTTCGCGTAAACCAAAACCGCCGCATGTATGCGGCGGTCCATATTCACTATCTGAAATTAATCTGTTGTATATGGCATCAACGCAACATGACGTGCACGCTTTACTGCAACTGTCAGTGCTCTCTGGTGCTTTGCACAGTTACCGGTGATCCTCCTCGGAAGGATCTTGCCTCTCTCGGATACATATCTCTTTAACTTATTAGTATCCTTGTAATCAATGATCTCATGCTCTTTGTCTGCACAGAAAGCACAAACCTTCTTTTTTCTGCGAACCGGTCTTCTCTTTGCCGGAGCACCATCTCTATCACCTTTACTATAAGCCATGATGAAACCTCCTATTTCTTAGTCAAATGGTTAATTAAACGGTAATTCTTCTTCGATAGCATCCGGAATATTCATAAATCCATCTCCAGCCGCCTGTGTCGGTTCCGGCCTGGATGGTGCTGCCTGCTGATAGCCGCCGCCATTACTTGCCGCCGCTGCCTTGCTCTCGGCAAACTCCTGCTCTTCCACTACTACTTCCGTCGTATAGACCCTCTGGCCGTCCTTATTCGTATAGCTGCCCGTCTGAATACGTCCACAGGCTACGATTTTCGTCCCTTGATGAAGATAATTCTCTGCAAATTCCGCTCCTCTGCCAAATACGACACAGCTGATGAAATCTGCCGTTTGCTCATCACCCGAACGCTTATATCTACGATCAACCGCCAGGGTATACCTTGCTACCGCTGTCTGATTCTCACCGGATGAATAACGAATCTCCGGATCACGGGTCAGACGCCCCATCAATATC
>CAYYGS010000429.1:0-2024 GCA_964471335.1 uncultured Jutongia sp. | reverse complement strand
TATCTCTATTTTCCATATCCATTCCTATCTCATTTCTGATGTATCAAACACTCCATCCATCACAGCCTGTGCCACGCGAATCCCATCCATCGCCGCCGATGTGATTCCTCCCGCATAGCCAGCCCCCTCTCCACAGGGATATATTCCCCGCACATTGCTCTGCAGGCTCTCGTCCCGCAGTATGCGTACCGAAGACGATGTACGGCTCTCAATACCGGATAACAGGGCATCCTCCCTGTCATACCCCCGTATTTTCCTTCCAAAAGCCGTCATACCCTCGGCAATATCTGCTCCGACCTCTTCCGGCAGAATATTTCTGATATTTGCGAGACGGTATCCCCCCTTCATGCAGGGAAGGACACCTCCAAATCCTGTACTCTCACGATTTTGCAGATAGTCGGCCAAAAGCTGCACCGGAATATCTCCATGCCCTTCTCGAAAGGCAGCCTCCTCCCAGCGTCTTTGAAAGGAAAATCCTGCCAGGGGATGTACCTCTCCACCCGGCATCTGTTCTACCACTCCGGCCACGTCATCTCCCTGCTGCCCTGTCGGAACATTCTCCGGCAGACATTGAATAAAATCCTCCGGTGCCACTGTCACCACGATCGCACTGTTGGCGTTCCTGCCATCCCGGTTATAATTACTCATCCCATTTACTGCCAGCCTTCCCTGCTCAGAGGATGCATTCACGACATAGCCCCCCGGACACATACAGAAAGAATAGACTCCTCTGCCGGACTGCGCCTGGTATGTCAGCTTATAATCAGCCGTCGGCAGCTTCTCATGCCATTCCCCATACTGGCATATACCGATCATCTCCTGCGGATGCTCCACACGAACACCCACAGCAAAGGGCTTTGCTTCCATTTTTAATCCATCCTGATACAGTGTGGCAATCGTATTTCTGGCACTGTGGCCTGTCGCCAGAATAAGCGTATCACAGGGAATCCTCCTCTCACGCCGTGTTATCTTTTCCTTCCCCTCCGCAATCTGGCGGCAAGTCTCCTCTCCACCATGCTTTGCTATATTTTCTCGCACCACGATCTCCCGCAGACAGCCTTCCTCCCAGACTGCACGGCAAAGCTCAGTCTCAAAACAGACTTCCCCGCCCAGTGCAAGGATGCGCTCCCTGATATTTTTCACCACTCCGCGCAAACGGTCTGTGCCAATATGCGGCTTCTGCAGATACAGGATCTCTGATGGCGCGCCGTATTCTACAAATGTCTCCAAGACTTTCCTTCCTCTGCCATCAGGATCCTTGACAAGCGTATTTAATTTTCCATCCGAAAATGTACCGGCTCCCCCTTCTCCAAACTGCACATTCGTATCGGGATCTAATTCCCCCGTATTCCAAAAACGCTCCACAAGCTCCTGCCTCTGTTCCACATCCGCCCCCCGCTCCAGCACCAGCGGAGCAAGCCCTGCCTCGGCCAGCGTAAGTGCCGCAAAAAGTCCGGCGGGCCCCATCCCCACCACAACAGGGCGTGGCTTAAAAGCCATCTTTCGACTGCCGTTGTCTGTCCGCGGCACAGCATCTCCGTTATCATGCCCCTCCGTATCATAACCTCCATCTGCCGTTCCCACCGAAGAGATGTCATCTATCAGCCTCGCATCCTTTTTTCCATAGCGCTTCAAAAGAGAACGCTCCCCGGCTGTCGCCAGATCCACCTGATAAATATATTGCACGCTCTGCTTCCTGCGGGCATCGATTGACTTGCGCCGAACAGCCAGTCCTTTGATCTTCTCCGGACGGATGCGCAGTGCCGCTGCCGCTGCCTGACGAATCAGACGTTCCTCCTCCACTCCAATCACACCGTGCTTTACCAGTTCCGGCGGTGCCTCCTTCAGCAGACGCTCCACCGGAACCTTAATCTGTGTCATTCGTATCATCGTAATCCCCTCACATACCTTTCACATCTTCCAAACTGCCAGCTTCGCAATGCCAAATGGCATTTGGCATGCACAAACACTTGCGGTCATGCTGCGACCATCGGGAGCAGCTAATCCGCCAATGTTTGTGCTGC
>CAYYGS010000428.1:0-2034 GCA_964471335.1 uncultured Jutongia sp. | reverse complement strand
GCCAATGTGGCTAACATACCTTTACTCAGTTGTTTCGTAATCTCTCCCAGATTTAATTTTTTCACCGTTCCTGCACTTTTACCCACAGTCTCTTCTATATCCTCCTGCTCTGGAGAAAGGGGTTCCAGTGTAGAAGTATCAATTTCCGGAACAGGCATTCCATCTATGTATTCCTTATCTTCCATACTAAGGCAAATACTGTCCGTCAAGCCCCACTTTTTTGCAATCGCTGCAAAGGTACCATCATACAGCATCTCTAACAAAGTGGTCTGCACCTGATCTCTCAGTTCCGTGTTCCCTTTCTTAAATCCAATGCCATACGCCTCCGAAGATAATCTCTCCTCCAACATACTAAAAATGTCTTCTTTACCGGAAAGCTGATAATTTGCCACACCAATATCCATAGCAACCGCATCTGCCATTCCGCTTTCCAGGTTCATAAAAGCAGTATTATAATCTGCCACCTGCTGCAGTTCCTTCAGAGATTTGGCCAACGCCTGATTTTCCTTTGAAGCATCCTCCCCTGTCAAAGCTGCCAGGGCAGAAGAATCACTCTGTACAATTAATATCTTCCCTTTCAGATCCGACAGTTTCTGAATACTGGAACCCTTTTTTACAATAACCACCTGTGAATTATCAATATATGGAGTAGACCAGGTATATCCCTGCTCTCTGCCATTCATAGTAAATCCGTTCCAGATACAGGAAATCGCCCCGGAAGTCAATTCAGAATCTTTCGATTCCCAGGCAATAGGACGTTTCACCAGCTTCCACCCATTCCGGTCACAGACTTCCTGTGCCAAATCCAGATCAAATCCCGTATATTCTCCACTTTCATCCATATAACCATAGGGCGGAAATTCTGCATCAAATCCAACAATAAACTGCGTTTTCTCTTCTGCCTGACAGTCTTGTCCCAAAATCCCTGCTCCCAACATCAGACAGCACAATGCTAAAATACAGATGAGACATCTCTTTTTCATAATTTTCCTTTTCCTCCATCACTCTCTATTCTCAAATCAACTTCCAGACACGCCGGATTCATTGATTATGAATGCTCCAGTACCGTAATATTTTCCAATTCCTGAAAACGCTGAATCTGCAAATCATATTCCTTCTGCATTCTCCGATAAGTACCTATCGTGTTGACTCGAGCCTTCTTACAATTCTCTTCAATGGAAGAAAAATTCCGAATCGCACATGCCACCACATCCGGATCCAGCTTCCCGGCATCCGCATCATTTTGCAGGATAGACTTGATCTTATCTGCTTCGAAGCCTTCCTTATAACTCCGCTTATCGTACAGGGCACTGATAATATCTGCCACTGCCACAATCCGCTGCGGCAAAGTCAGCTGTTCTGCCTTCAGCCCCCTATGATAACCACTGCCATCCAGCTTCTCATGGTGACGGATGGCAATTTCCAGAATATCTTCACCAACCACGCCCCGGAGAATCTCTTCTGTAACCTCCACATGCCTCCGCATGATTGCCATCTCTTCATCGGTAAGCCTGCGTGGAGCTTCCAGAATTTCTAAAGGAGTGGAAAGCTTTCCAACATCATGTAATAGAGACCCATAATACAGAGTCTGCATATCATAAGCGCTCAGGCGCATCCGGCGTCCTATTTCTATCGCAAAGCAAACCGTAGAAAGTGTATGTACCACCGTAACCTCGCTTCGGAAATCAATTAAGTAAATCAACATCTCTAATAATTTGCGTTTATCGCTTTCCGAAAATAATTTTTTAGACAATAACGTATCTAATTCTTCATGGTAACTGCCATCAAGAATCGCCGCTGTAATATTAAATTTTTTCTCTGCCTTAAGAAAAACGCTCTGAGCATTAGCGGAAAAAGACCGGTCACGATAATCCTGAAAATAAGTGGCACGAATCGGCGAATCCTTGTCAAACAGAAAGGCATCCATCTTATCTGCAAAATTCAGATACTCAATCACAGTACTGTTTTCACTATTGATGGTGAAATATACCCTGTTTTTTAATTGCGTACAATACATAAGATCTCACTAACAAC
>CAYYGS010000427.1:0-2065 GCA_964471335.1 uncultured Jutongia sp. | reverse complement strand
TGGCGCAAATAGCGAGTGCTTAGTGTATGAGGAATTATGAAACACTGTACTGGTTGTACGGAAGGTGTAGTACAAAAAATATGAGAATAATGGGTTTGGACTATGGAGCCAAAACTGTCGGGGTTGCTGTCAGCGATGAGCTTCTGCTCACAGCGCAGCCGATAGAAACGATTAAAAGAGAGCGGGAGACGAAGCTTCGGAAAACTTTGGCACGTATTGAGGAACTGATGGAAGAGTATCAGGTGGATAAGGTCGTGATTGGATTACCGAAGAAGCTGAATAACGAGGAAGGTGAGCGCTGCGAGAGAACACGGGAATTTGCCGGGCTGGTGGAAAAGAGAAGCGGTCTGGAAATCGTTTTCTGGGATGAGCGCCTGACTACAGTTTCGGCAGATGCTGTTCTGGCAGAAGGCGGCGTGGCGAAGGACAAACGGAAGGAATATATTGACAAGGTAGCGGCAAGCCTTATTTTAAAGAGCTATCTGGAAAGTATCGCGGAAAAGGAATAAAACCGGATAGTTTATCAGGGGCATAGTCTGCCCTTTTATGATGCAGGAAACGGCTGTAATGTTGTCATTATGGCAATGTCTTTTTGATGAGGTGTATTTGATGGACGAAGAATTAGATTATATTGAATTTGAGGCAGAGAACGGAGAAAAAATTTCACTGTATGTCTTGGAGCAGACAATGCTTAGCGGAGTAAATTATCTTTTGGTGGCGGACGGCCAGGAGGATGAAGCAGAGGCTTATATTATGCGTGAAGTTTCTGCAGGTGACAATCAGAGTGTATATAAGATCGTAGAGGATGACACGGAATTAGAGGCGTTGTCTAAGATTTTTTCTGAATTACTGGATGATATAGAGATTGAGATATAAAGAAAGGCAGGATAGATTATTGAAGAAGGAAACAGAAAACCAGGACGTGAGAATTGTTGAGGGAATCGCCAAGACAAAAAGAGTGGTGAAACGGACGGTAAAAGGGACGGATACAGATGATAAGGGGAGCGAACGAAGAGAGCCGCCTAAGAGGACGGTAAGGAGAACAACTGCACGCAGAATGACAGCAGCAAATAATATAGAGGAGATGAGTACAGAAGTGCCGGAGATATTACAGGAGACAGCAACTATAGTTAGGCGGACAGCCAGAGCATCATCAAGGGCAAGGAAGAATGAACCAGTAGAGTTTGGAAAAGGGTTGAAGATTATTCCGCTTGGGGGGTTAGAGCAGATCGGGATGAACATTACTGCGTTCGAGTATGAGGACAGTATTGTGGTAGTAGACTGCGGGCTTGCTTTCCCGGAGGATGATATGCTGGGAATTGACCTTGTTATTCCGGATATCACTTACCTGAAGGATAATATTGAAAAAGTCAAAGGGTTTGTGATTACTCATGGACACGAAGACCATATTGGCGCTTTGCCATATGTATTAAAAGAGATAAATGTACCGGTGTATGCGACAAAGCTTACCATGGGATTGATTGAGAACAAATTAAAGGAGCATGTGCTTCCGAAGCCGCTGAAGCGTAAGGTGGTAGCTTACGGGCAGTCGATTAATCTGGGGTGTTTCCGCGTAGAATTTATCCGGACAAATCACAGTATTTCTGATGCAGCGGCGCTGGCAATCTTTTCCCCGGTCGGGATTGTGGTTCATACTGGTGACTTTAAGGTGGACTTTACGCCGGTCAATGGCGAAACGATAGATTTACAGCGTTTTGGAGAGCTTGGGAAGAAGGGGGTACTTGTCCTGATGGGGGACAGTACCAATGTAATGAAGCCAGGCTATACAATGTCAGAGAAAACGGTTGGTAAAACTTTTGATAATATATTCGCAGAAAATGAAAAGCACCGGATTATTGTAGCTACTTTTGCTTCCAATGTTGACCGCGTGCAGCAGATTATTAATTCGGCTGAGAAGTATGGGAGAAAAGTTGTCGTAGAGGGCAGGAGCATGGTAAATGTAATTACGACAGCAAAAGAGCTGGGCTATCTGAATGTATCGGATAATCTGATGATTGAGATGGAGCAGATGAAGAATTATCCGCCGGAGAAGCTGGTGCTGATT
>CAYYGS010000426.1:0-2068 GCA_964471335.1 uncultured Jutongia sp. | reverse complement strand
AGTATTTTGGTACGGACGGTTTTCGCGGAGAAGCAAATGTTGATTTGAATGTATTACATGCATATAAGGTAGGGAGGTTCTTAGGATGGTATTATGGCAAGGAGCATAAGGCGAGAATCATCATCGGAAAGGATACCAGACGTTCCAGTTATATGTTTGAGGATGCGCTGGCGGCAGGATTGACTGCGAGTGGTGCGGATGTCTATTTGCTGCATGTAACGCCGACACCGAGTGTGTCTTATGTAGTACGTACAGAACAGTTTGACTGCGGCATTATGATTTCAGCAAGCCATAACCCGTATTATGACAATGGATTAAAGGTGATCAACGGAAATGGTTATAAGCTGGAGGCAGAGATTGAGGAAAAGATTGAGGAATATATAGATAGTGAGACAGATACAATTCCCCTGGCTGCCAGAGGAAATATTGGGTGTACGATAGATTATTCCATTGGGCGGCATCGGTACATAGGTTATCTTATGTCCCTGGCTACCCGTTCGTTTAAGAATGTGCGGGTAGGATTAGACTGTGCCAATGGTTCTTCATATTCTGTAGCTAAGGGAGTGTTTGATGCGCTGGGAGCCAAGACTTATGCTATCGGGATGGATCCTGATGGTTTAAATATCAATGATGGCTGCGGTTCTACGCACATTGAAAATCTGCAGGCATATGTAAAGGAGAATAATCTGGATGTCGGGTTTGCCTATGATGGAGATGCAGACCGGTGTATTGCGGTAGATGATCAGGGAGAGATTATTGATGGGGATGCAATTATGTATCTGTGCGGCTGCTACCTCAAGGAAAAGGGGGAGCTGAACAACAATACGATTGTTACTACGGTGATGTCCAATCTTGGCCTTTATAAGGCTCTGGATAAGAAGGGGATTTTGTACGAAAAGACTGTTGTTGGCGATAAATATGTCAATGCAAATATGATGGCAAATAATCATTCTCTCGGCGGGGAGCAGTCAGGCCATATTATTTTCAGTAAATATGCTGTGACTGGGGACGGTGTTTTGACTTCCCTGATGCTGATGGAAGTAATGTTAGAAAAGAAGACGAAGCTTTCTATGCTTCGCAGAGAGCTGAAAATTTATCCGCAGCTACTGAAAAATGTACGTGTTGCAGACAAAACGGCGGCGAGGACGGATGAGGACATAACTGCGGCTGTCAAAAAAGTGGAGCAGGAATTAGGGGATGAGGGACGTATTCTTCTTCGGGAGAGTGGTACAGAACCTTTAATCCGTGTAATGGTAGAAGCAAAATCAGAGGAGCTTTGCAGCAGATATGTTGATGAAGTGACAGGCATTTTATATAAGAAAGGATACGTTGTAGAATAATAGCGAAGTTTTTTTGATAAAGCCCTTGCTTTTGTTTGGGGTAACTGCTATATTATACAAATGGTGATTCTTGTGAATGCAAAGAGACAGAGATGGGTGAAGCCGTGCAGCTGAACCCATGTAGATATAAGGAGGAAATTTGACAATGAGTGTACAGGTTGAAAAGTTAGAGAAGAGTATGGCAAAACTTACGATTGAAGTTGATTCTGAGGAATTTGATGCCGCAGTAACAAAGGCATATCAGAAGAGCAGGAGTAAGATTTCTATGCCAGGTTTCCGTAAGGGAAAAGCACCTCGTGCCATGATTGAGAAGATGTACGGTGCCGGTATTTTCTATGAGGATGCCGCTAATATTATTATTCCGGATGCTTATGAAAGCGCTGCGAAGGAAAGTGGTCTGCAGATTGTTGCCCAGCCGGAAATTGAAGTTGTTCAGATAGAGAAGGGAAAAGAATTTATTTTTACAGCAACTGTTGCAGTGAAGCCGGAAGTTACACTTGGCGATTATAAGGGAATTGAAGTGGAAAAGAAGACAGTGGAAGTTACAGATGAGGAAGTTGCCGGTGAGATTGACCGTGTCAGGGAGGCTAATTCACGTATGATTCCTATTGATGACAGAGCGGCAGAGGATGGAGATACTCTGTTAATAGATTTTGACGGATATATTGATGGTGAGCAGTTCGAAGGAGGAAAAGCTGAGTATTATACTCTGGAGCTTGGTTCCCATT
>CAYYGS010000425.1:0-2069 GCA_964471335.1 uncultured Jutongia sp. | reverse complement strand
TATGTGACGAGTCCGATCACTCCGAGGGGACAGATTGTATTCGGTGTCCTTTTAGGTCTTTTGACAGGAATTTTCCGTATCTTCGGTGCTTCCGCAGAGGGTGTATCCTATGCGATCATTATTGGCAACCTTCTCGTTCCGCTGATTGAGAGGGCGACAATTCCTGTTCCGTTTGGAAAGGAGGGCATCAAGGATGGCAAATAAAGAAGAAAAGAATGTAAAGACAGAAAATACATTGGTGCATGATACGATTGCACTGACGCTCATTACGCTGATTGCCGGCGTTCTGCTGGGTGGGGTCTACACGATGACGAAGGATCCGATTAAAAAGCAGAATGATATCAAGAAGGCAGAGGCATATGCGGCAGTATATAAGGACGCTGAATTCGTAGAGGATAAAGCAGTGACAGACAGTCTGGAAGATTTTAACGACAGCCTTGCCGCAGGCGATATTTCAAAGGGTGGATCTTCCCTGAGCGATGTCGAGGTAACAGAGGTTATGGTGGCACAGGTGGACGGCAATGCCGCAGGCTATGTTTTGACCTGTCAGGCAAAAGGCTATGGTGGAAGCGTTGTGCTGGCAATGGGAATCGATGCAGAGGGTGCGATTCAGGGCATTCAGATCACAGATTGCTCCAATGAGACGCCCGGACTGGGACAGAATAGTTCAAAGGCTGACTGGAATGGTCAGTATGTCGGCATGGATACGACACAGGAGGTGACGGTGGTGAAAGACGGCACCGGCAGTACAGAGGACGGAAGTATTAACGCGATCACAGGTGCAACAATCACCAGCAGCGCAGTGACGAGAGCGGTAAATGGCGCACTGGCCTTTATTGCATCATTATCAGAATAGGAGGAATCAGGATATGGGTACTTATACAGAGCGTTTAAAAAACGGCATTATCACTGAAAATCCTACTTTTGTGATGATGCTTGGTATGTGTCCGACATTGGCGGTCACTTCGTCGGCTATGAACGGACTGGGCATGGGGCTGACGACAACGGCGGTTCTTGTTTTGTCCAATGCCATGATTGCCGCACTGCGTAAGGTGATTCCGGATAAGGTACGTATTCCGGCATTTATCGTAGTCGTGGCGACATTTGTGACACTGGTGCAGCTTTTGCTGCAGGCGTATCTTCCCTCACTGAATGATGCGCTGGGTGTATATATTCCGTTGATCGTAGTTAACTGTATTATTTTGGGACGTGCGGAGTCATACGCTTCTAAGAATCCCGTGATGCCGTCTGTATTTGATGGAATCGGTATGGGACTCGGCTTTACCTTTGGACTGACGTGCATTGGTATCTGCCGTGAGATTCTGGGAGCGGGAGCAATCTTTGGCAAGCAGTTCGTTCCGGATGATTTTCATATTACCTTTTTCGTATTGGCTCCGGGTGCCTTTCTGGTATTGGCTTTCCTGACAGCAATACAGAATAAATTAAAGCTGCCGTCTGCGACAAATGTGGAGAATGGTAATTCCGGCATGGCCTGCGGCGGTGATTGTGCTTCCTGCGTGGGCAGCAGCTGTGTTGCCAACAAGGGCTTAGTCGAGGCCGAGCGTGCAGCGGCGAAAGCAGCAAAGGCAAAGGCAGCCAAGGAAGCGGCAGAGAAGGCAAAAGCAGCGAAAGCGGCAGCAAATGCTAAGAAGGAGGATTGATCATAGTGGGAAGCTTATTTATTGTTATTATTTCATCGATGTTGGTGAGCAACGTCGTACTTAGTCAGTTCCTGGGGATCTGTCCCTTCCTTGGTGTATCAAAGAAGGTAGATACTGCTTTGGGTATGGGAGCTGCCGTTACATTTGTTATTACGATTGCATCTGCGATCACATATCCCATCTATTACTTTATATTGAAACCAAATGGTCTGGACTATCTGGAAACGATTGCGTTTATTTTGATTATCGCGGCGCTCGTTCAGTTTATTGAGATGGTCCTGAAGAAATTCATTCCGGCACTGCATGCATCGCTTGGTGTATTCCTGCCGCTGATCACGACAAACTGTGCCGTGCTTGGTGTGGCGATCAATAATGTGACGGACTATGCGGAAATGTCTTTTGGCATGG
>CAYYGS010000424.1:0-2075 GCA_964471335.1 uncultured Jutongia sp. | reverse complement strand
TAAATCTGATGTTACACTTGCAACAATCCCTGTGCCGCTGGAGGAAGCAAGTCGTTTTGGCGTTGTGATTACGGATGAAAATAAAAAAATACAGGAATTTGAAGAAAAGCCGGAACATCCACGCAGCAATTTAGCTTCCATGGGTATTTATATCTTCTCATGGCCTGTGCTGAGGGAAGCTCTGATCAAGCTCAAGGATCAGCCGGCATGTGATTTTGGTAAACATATTATTCCGTATTGCCATGAGCGCGGCAAGAGGATTTTCGCTTATGAGTACAACGGATATTGGAAGGATGTGGGAACTCTTGGTTCCTATTGGGAGTCCAATATGGAGCTGATTGATTTGATTCCGGTATTCAATCTGTATGAAGAATTCTGGAAGATCTATACAAAGAGTGATCGGATTCCTCCGCAGTATATTGCAAAGGATGCCGTAATCGATAAAGCGATTCTCGGTGAAGCATGTGAAATTTACGGTGAAGTTCATAACTCCGTCATAGGCTCCGGGGTCTATATAGCGCCGGGAGCAGTAGTCAGAGATTCTATTATTATGAGTTCCTCTTCCATTGGAGAGGATACGGTGATAGATAAATCTATCCTTGCCGAGGGTGTCACAGTTGGTAAGAACTGTAAGCTGGGAGTTGGGGAAGAAAAGCCTAATACGGTGAAGCCGGATGTATATGCCTTTGGTCTGGTAACAATTGGCGAGGATTCGGTGATTCCGGATGGGGTGAGCATAGGAAAGAACACAGCAATTTCAGGTGTGACAGATCCGACAGACTATCCGGGTGGACTGCTGGATAGTGGCGAGACTTTGATTAAGGTAGGTGACGGAGAATGAGAGCGATAGGTATTGTATTAGCAGGAGGAAACAGCAGCAGAATGAAGGAGCTTTCCAATAAGAGAGCGATTGCTGCTATGCCGATTGCCGGGGGTTTCCGAAGCATTGATTTTACACTGAGCAATATGAGTAATTCACACATTCAGAAGGTGGCTGTATTTACCCAGTATAATGCCAAGTCGCTGAATGAACATCTGAATTCCTCAAAATGGTGGGATTTTGGTAGAAAGCAGGGTGGATTGTATGTATTCACACCGACAACGACACCGGACAATAGTTATTGGTATCGTGGTACGGCAGATGCAATTGCCCAGAATATCGGATTTCTGAAAAACAGCCATGAGCCGTATGTAGTCATTGCATCCGGTGATGGCGTGTATAAGATGGATTATAACAAGGTTCTGGAGTATCACATTGCCAAGAAGGCGGATTTTACCGTGGTAACTACCGATGTGAGTGATAAGGATGACCTGAGCCGTTTCGGCGTAATAAAAACAGATGCCGACGGCAGGATTACAGACTTTGAGGAGAAGCCAATCCAGACAGATGGGGAGAGAATCTCCGCAGGTATTTATATTGTGCGCCGCCGTCTTTTGATTGAACTGATTGAAAAAGCGGAGCAGGAAGAGAGACATGATTTTGTTAAGGACATTTTGATCCGTTACAAGGGTATTAAAAAGATGTACGCATATAAGATGGAAAACTACTGGAGCAATATTTCCTCCGTGGATTCGTATTTCCGTACAAATATGGATTTCCTGAATCCGGACATCAGGGACTATTTCTTCCGGCAGTATCCGGATGTTTATTCCAAGATTGAGGATTTACCTCCTGCAAAATATAACGCAGGATCAGATGTGAAGAACAGCCTGGTTTCCAGCGGATGTATTATTAATGGGCAGGTAGAGGATTCTATTTTGTTCAAGGAAGTATATGTGGGCAATAATTGTACGATTAAGAATTCCATCATTTTAAATGATGTCTACATCGGTGATAATACCCATATCGAAAATTGTATCGTAGAGAGCAGGGATACCATTCGAGCAAACACTGAGTACCGTGGAGAGAATGGACAGATTCGTATTGTGGTTGAAAAGAATGAGCGGTATGCATTGTAAAAGTAGAATTGCAGAGGTTTTTTAGGTGCCTCTCGTGTAAGCAGTAATATATCAGACGAAGGGGTTTGAAGGGAAATTCGTAAATACAGGAGAGGATAAAAAGGAGTTTCTTCCTA
>CAYYGS010000423.1:0-2087 GCA_964471335.1 uncultured Jutongia sp. | reverse complement strand
GATCACATCCACTTTGCAAACCAGTCCGTAAGTCCCTATGCTTGCTATTGGCGCTGCATATAAAAATAACGTACACATCCAATTAAATTTTTTATCTTCCTGAATCTTCAAATACTTTTCCTCATTTCTGCGCTATCTATCATTATCGGCCGCGCCTGCCATAATGTGTTTCCACTCCCTGACGGCTATCCCCTGATTCCTTCCTCTTTGCGGCTGCTATCTGCTTTCTCCGCTCCTGACGTTTTTCATATTCATCATACGCCGTTACAATCTTCTGCACCAGAGGATGGCGTACCACATCCTTGTTCGTCAGATAAGAAAAGCCAATATCCTCCACCTTTCCAAGTACCTCTATCGCCTGTTCCAGTCCTGATTTCGTCTCAAAAGGCAGATCCTTCTGCGTCAAATCCCCTGTAATAACCACCTTCGAGCCAAAGCCAATGCGGGTTAAAAACATTTTAATCTGCGCCGGGGTGGTATTCTGTGCCTCATCCAGTATGATGAATGAGTTATCTAACGTCCTGCCGCGCATATAGGCAAGAGGTGCAACCTCAATCAGCCCCTTTTCGACATTGCGCAGATAACTCTCTGCCCCCATAATCTGGTAAAGTGCATCATACAATGGCCGGAGATACGGATCTACCTTACTCTGCAAATCCCCCGGCAGAAACCCTAACTTTTCCCCTGCCTCAATGGCGGGCCTGGTCAGAATAATCTTCCCGACCTCATCATGCCTGAACGCTTCAATCGCCATTGCCATCGCAAGATATGTCTTACCGGTTCCTGCCGGGCCAATCCCAAAGACAATCATCTTCTTACGAATCAAATCAATATAATTTTTCTGTCCGGCAGTCTTAGGCTTAATCGGCTTTCCCTGTATCGTATGGCACACGATATCCGAATCAATCGCTATCAAATCCTGTTTGTCGTTATCCAGCGCTAAACCCACAGCATAATTGACATTCTGCTCCGTAATCGTATTGCCTCTCCTGGAAAGCTCCAGAAGCTGCATCAGAATCCCTTCTGCCAGCTTAACATTCCCCGCCTCACCGACAAGCTTCAGGCTGCCATCCCTCGCCACCATAGTCACATTGAGGCTCTTTTCAATTTTTTTAATATTGGAATCAACGCTTCCAAAAATATTTTTTTCATGCTCAATCGGTATCTCGATTACCATTTCCATTATTGACATCTGCATCTTTGTCCTTATTTTTATTAATCGTGCGGTAATTTTCCTGCTTCTTCCAAAAAATTAAATCGCCCTTATACTGATAGTCTTCCCTGTGATTCTCTAAAGAAACATTCTGTTCCTGTAAAATATATCCAGCTTCCTCTTTCTGCTGCAGGTAATATTCAAACCGTTTCTTCAATAGTTCTTCAGCTTCTTCCTGTGAATATGCTGCCCTCCTGCAGACAAACTCCCTGAACGTCTTCACCGAATAACACACTGGAAAACGAAGGGAAATAAACTGGCAAAGTCTACCGCCTTCACGAATTATATCATATTTTTCATAAGTTTCCAAATTATTTAAAGGATTATAGCAAAAAAACCTCTTTTCTCCAAACTGCCACTCATACAGGTTCCGGGTTCTTCCCGTATAAACACTTTTTTCGTATTTTTTTGCCAGATTATCCTGATAGTGTTCCTTGACAGAAAGAACGACTGTCCCCTCCGCATGAACATAATTCTTTCCTACCAGCTCCTGATTATCCCCATAGATTTTTACCAAACCGGAAATAAGCGTCTTTCCCTTCTTTACTTTGTCCCCCGCCTTAACCTTTGCTGTCCCATTTCTGGTCACAATCGAAACCACTTCACCTGATTCTCCGGCAACCAGATGACCGTTTTTCTCTTTCTTCTTTTCATCCACCAGCCTGATTTCTTTAATGCGGATAAAAATTTTACTTCCCTTTTTCTCTACGGAAACCCACCCAATGTCATTAAACTTCTGGCGGATTTGCTCCTCGAGATGGGCACACTCCAGCCTGTCTGCTGCCATTCCGCCATAAATATCAATAGAATCCAGATATTCCAGAATACTGCTCTCTGTATGATAAGACTGCCCTTCCACAGATATTCCCCAGAT
>CAYYGS010000422.1:0-2100 GCA_964471335.1 uncultured Jutongia sp. | reverse complement strand
GATGGGATGTGTTCTGGAGGAGGAGATTATGGTACAAGACCAAAAGGGAAATGAGGAACCGGCGTCAGTGCTCTTTTTGACAAAGGAAGCATGGGATCAGAATAAGATCAGTATCGAGGAAAGAATAGAGAAAACTTTTGGTTTGGCTAACATTGAAAGAATTCCGGTGACGGAAGTGTGAGAAGGTTATGTGGGAAGAGAAGATTAGGGAGTTGGAAGAGAACCGGGCAAGAGCAGCGGCAGGAGGCGGGACACGGCGCGTGGAGCGGCAGCATGAGTCCGGTAAAATGACAGCGGCAGAACGTATACAGGAGCTTTTGGACCCAGACAGTTTTGTGGAGATTGGCGCTTTGGTAGAATCGCGCATTGATGATTTCGGTCTGGATCAGAGGCGCGTGCCGGGAGATGGCGTATTGACGGGATACGGCAGAATTGATGGAAGACTGGTCTTTGTCATATCAGAGGATTTTACGGTGATCGGTGGGACATTAGGGGAATATCATTCCATGAAAATATGTAATCTGCAGGATATGGCGATGGAGATGAGAGCACCCCTGATCACGATCAGCGACAGCGGCGGAGCCAGGATTGAAGAGGGGATCTGTTCCCTGAGCGGCTATAGTGGTATGTTTTTGCGCAATACCAGGGCATCCGGTGTCATACCGCAGATCTCGGTGATCATGGGGCCTTGCTCTGGTGGGGCGTGCTATTCTCCGGCTATCTGTGATTTTGTCTTTATGGTACAGGGGACGGGGAAAATGTTTATCACCGGCCCGCAGGTAGTAAAGACGGTTCTGAATGAGGAGTCAACCGTGGAAGAACTGGGCGGTGCAGATATCCATGCCAGACAGAGCGGCGTGGCGCATTTTGTATATGAAACAGAGAAGGAATGCCTGACAGGCGTCAAAAGGCTATTACAATATTTACCGGATCATAACGGTGTGAAAAGTCCTGTCAGTCCGTTTCAGGAGACAGATCAACCGGAGTGCCGCCGGGATATGACGGAGATCGTACCAGATAATTCGCGGAAGCCATATGACGTCAAAGAGGTAGTTGACAGTATTTTGGACAGGGATTCCTTCTTTGAGGTGCAGAAACATTTTGCGGAAAATATTGTGATAGGTTTTGGACGTATGAAGGGAAGAGTGACGGGAATTATCGCAAATCAGCCTATGGTTCTGTCTGGTTCCCTGGACTGTGATGCTTCGGATAAAATGGCTCGCTTTATTCGGTTTTGTGACTGTTTTTCCATCCCGTTGATTACGCTGATTGATGTCCCGGCATTTTATCCCGGACTGGAGCAGGAGCATAAGGGGATCATCCGTCACGGAGCGAAAATATTGTATGCCTATGCGGAGGCGACAGTACCTAAGATTTCGCTGATTATGCGTAAGGCATACGGCGGGGCATACATCGCCATGAACAGCAAAAATATGGGGGCAGATATTGTCTATGCCTGGCCGACGGCAGAAATCGCTGTAATGGGAGCGGACGGGGCTGTTAATATCATTTTCCGCAAAAGGATCCGGGATGCGGCTGACCCTGCTGCCGAGGAAGAAAAACTGCGCGGGGAGTATGAGGATACCTTTATGAATCCGTATATTGCCGCAAAAAGGGGATATGTGGATGAGGTGATCCGACCGGATGAAACACGGGAAAGGCTGCTTCGGGCATTGGAGATGTTACAGGGAAAAACACAGGAAATGCCGTACAAAAAGCATGGAAATATACCGCTTTAGGGCGGGCTTGTTATATACAAAAATGAATGCACAAAGTATGTGCAGATGGAGGGAAAAATGTTAAATAACAAAACAATTTTAATCACAGGTGGAACAGGTTCTTTTGGAAAAAAATTTTTGGAGATGATTTTTGAGAGATATCGTCCTAAAAAAGTGATTATTTATTCCCGTGATGAGTTTAAGCAAAGCGTGATGCAGACGGAGTACCGGGATAAGGTGGATATCAGCAGAGTCCGCTTTTTTATCGGGGATGTCCGTGACCGTGACAGGCTGTACCGTGCTTTTGAGGGAGTGGATTATGTGATTCATGCGGCAGCTATGAAGCAGGTGCCGACCTGTGAGTATAATCCCATGGAAGCGA
>CAYYGS010000421.1:0-2102 GCA_964471335.1 uncultured Jutongia sp. | reverse complement strand
CCGTCTGTTGGCTTCCCTGAGTGAGAGGTCGGGGTATACTGTATTTTATTATAATGGCAGGGCGGGACAGATGCGTATTGAGAAGGAATGCTACGGGCTGGAACTCACGGACGAGTGGAATGCGTTTGACCTGACAGAGCTGTCGGGCGGTGAGTATGAGGTGTTTGATACATGGTTTGCGCAGATGGGGATTCCGAAGCCGCAGGGCGGCCCAATGACGGGTTATACAAGCTGGTATAATCATTACCAGAATATTTCGGAGAAGATCATCCTGAAGGATCTGAGGGGGGCTGTGGACAGCGGACAGAAGATGGATATCTTTCAGATTGATGACGGGTATGAGAGTTACGTAGGGGACTGGCTTGCCGTAAATGAACAAAAGTTTCCGCATGGTATGAAGAATGTCTGTGAGGCGATTCATGAGAGTGGCAAAAAGGCGGGAATCTGGCTGGCTCCCTTTGTCTGTGAGAGGCATTCCCGCTGTTACCGGGAGCATCCGGAGTGGCTTGTGCGGGATGATGCCGGCCGGCCCTTTTGCTGTGGCAGCAATTGGGGAGGCTTCTATGCATTAGATGTGACACAGGAGGAGGTGCAGGATTATCTGCGGAACGTCTTTGACTGTGTGCTGGGGGAGTGGGGCTTTGATCTGGTAAAGCTTGATTTCCTGTATGCGGCATGCATTCTTCCGACTGCAACGAAAACGAGGGGGCAGCTTATGTGTGAGGCAATGGATTTCCTACGGGAGCTGGTAGGAGATAAGCTGATTCTGGGCTGCGGCGTGCCGCTGGGAGCTGCCTTTGGCCGGGTTGATTATTGCCGGATAGGCTGTGATGTGGGGCTGGATTGGGATGGCACGCGACGGGACCGGCGGCTTCACCGGGAGAGGGTGTCTACTAAAAATGCGATCGGAAATACGATATATCGGCGCCATCTGGACGGAAGAGCTTTCTGGAATGATCCGGATGTCTATTTACTGCGGGATGATAATATTAAGCTGAACAGGAAGCAGCGATTGATGCTGGCACAGATCAACGGTCTCTTTGGCAGTCTTCTTTTTACCTCGGATAATGTGGGAGAATATGATGAGGAAAAACGGGATATCAACCGCAGCCTTTGTTCTCTGCGGGAACAGTCGGCAGAGGTGCGGCGGGAGAAGGCATATACGGTGGTTGAGTATGAGCAGGAGGGGGAGAAGAGGCAGCTGCGGATACGTTTGGGATAGAAAATTTTTTGCAGAAAGGACGGAATTTACATGGCAGAGCATTATCTTTATAAAGTCGGTATATGTCTGGCGCTGGCTGCCGCCTGTGTTTTTGCTGTCCTTCTGTGGATCAGCCGCAGGCATACCCGCCGTATTATGGAGAGTCTGTCAAATATGCTGCAGAAAGCGCTGGACGGCACCTTTCGGGAGGATTGTTATGATGAGAGCATGCTTTCCCTGATAGAGTCGAGGATGGTGCAATATCTGGCTGCTTCCGAGAGGATGAAGCGTGAGCGTGAGAAGGAGCAGGACAGGATTCAGGGACTTGTGTCTGATATCTCACACCAGACAAAGACGCCTCTTTCCAATATTGTGCTGTATTCGCAGCTTCTGTCGGAACAGTCCCTGCCGCCAGAATGTCGTCACTATGCGAGAGCAGTACAGATGCAGGCAGAGAAGCTTGACTTTTTGATTCGTTCCCTTGTGAAAATATCACGCCTGGAAAATGGGACATGGAAGTTAAAGCCGGTCAAGGGAAAAATTTCTGATTTGGTGGAGGAGGTATGCCAGCAGGCGGAGAAGAGAGCGGCCAGGAAAGGGATATCGCTTTATGCAGAGAAGAAGGAGGCAGCGGCATGTTTTGATGCGAAGTGGACGAGCGAAGCCCTGTATAATATTTTGGACAATGCCATCAAATATACGCCGGAGGGCGGACGAATCGATATCACTGTATTGGAATACGAAATGTTTACCGTGGTACAGATCAGCGATACAGGGATCGGCATCGGAGAGGAAGAACAGGCGCAGATATTTGAACGGTTTTACCGTTCTGCCAGGGTGCAGTCCGAGGAAGGCGTCGGGCTGGGGCTCTATCTGGCCAGACAGATTATTGCAGGAGAGG
>CAYYGS010000420.1:0-2108 GCA_964471335.1 uncultured Jutongia sp. | reverse complement strand
CACTGATGCCCAGAAAGCTAAAATTGAGCAGACTACTCAGGCTATTTTGGATGCTTGCGCTCTTTATCCGGATAGCAGTTTTGCTGATTTCTATGATGAGTTAACCTGTAACGCTTTTAAAAATTAGGTACGCTATAAGGGAAACTATTACAGTTCCCTTATAGCCCAAGTCCTGCCAAATCATAAGGGTTGAACTGCATCTTTTCACACAGTTTTTGGACGCTTTTTTTGACCGGGTATACCGTCCATTTCCCGTCTGTTTTTCCCACCTTGATTTTTATAAGCGTCTGCATCAAGTCTTTGTAAGATATATTTTTTGACTCTCCGATTGACGCGATTTCTTCAATGGCATTTACTCCGATGATGCTGGACAAATGGTTCAGGAAAAGCCATGCTTCCTCCGTATAGTTATTCCTCATATAAGATGCCTCGTAAGACATTGTATCTCCATATGTCTTGAAAAACTGCTCAATCGCCTGCCTTTGTTTATAAATGCTGTAAACCTGGAACGCATTCAGTTCCGTCCGATTCGTTTTTAATGTGATAGTTCCCATCTCCTCCTTGTCCGCATAGGCCTCTTTGAGTGTAAGAGGTTCCAGCGACTTCAGTTCTTCATCCGTGAGGCGGCTCTTCCCTCTGCTCCGGCGTTTCAGTTCCTGTTCCTTTTTCTTTTCCATGGCGGCATTCTGCTTTTCTGTCCGCTTCGTGACATCCGATATCTCCTGCGCCAGCAGGTCTGTGTCAAGGAATAGATGGATGCTGAATCCCTCTCCCGGAACCGTCAGGCTGTGGATGCCCCGGCCATTGAAGTTAAAGGCTTCTTCGTACCCGAATGGGGATTCTGGAACATGTCCTTTTACAAACCTGTTCCCACGTTTGAGCGGAATCACATACTTAAGGCCGCATTCCTCCAGAAGGCTGAAATCATCATCGCTGGCAAAGCCTTTGTCTGCTATGACGGTACAGTTGTCCGCGTAAGCGGTGGATTCTTTCAGGATGTCAGAAAATGCAGAAACATCAAGGGTGCTCCCCAGGTACTGCTTATAATAAACAGGATACCCGATATCCTCCCCCAGGGTAAACATATACAGCAGGTTGATCTGGGGTTTATAACGCATTTTCGAATCATACCCGCATTCCGCATTGTCCACGGTATGGGATGCCGACAGCAGCCTGTGCCCATCAAAAAGAAGAAAGCGCTCATGTTCGGCTACCATTTCCTGCATATAGCCGCGTATTGCACCCCTCATCCTTCCCAGGGTATTGAGAAACTCCGTGACGGAACCCGGCATGAAAGACAGATCTGGGTAAAGGTAGGATAAAATGCTGTCTTCATAATGCAGCTGCATCCTGCGGAAACGGCAGTCATAAACGGCACGGATGACGGCCGCCGTATAAATATACGGCCACATGTCAGGAAAATATTTTTGCAGTCTGTCACGCATCCATGCTGTCTTTTGATAAATATAATTCACGGCTCCAACTTCCACCACATCATTCAGCACTGGATTAACCCATTCCCGGCGTGCCCTGCTGGGGACCAGCCCCTGTTCCGTGATGCTTCCAAGGATCTTTCCGGATATTTTTCTTGACCTGCCAAGCTGTGGGTCGTAGACGCTGCTTCTTTCATACAGATACCAATGCCCACGGATAAATTTAATCTCTGTATTGGCAGGCCGCGCGAAATTTTTTACATAGTCAGGCTTCTCCATTGTGTCTTATCTCCTTATAGCGCACCTAATTAGGTATACTATGAGAATACCATACAGAGATGAAAAAAGCAAGAAAAATGGCGTATTTTAGGGATTTTTTTGAACTTAAGCTTGTCAGTTTACGGTCATAGCGTACCTAATCCAAAGCGTTACAGCTTAAAAGAACTATATGAATCAGGTGTATGTATGAAGATTAATATTGATATGGAAAAAGAATATAATATATAGCAAAGAGTTGACGTACAGAAAACCGTACGGTATAATATAAGTACAAGAAAATAATATTTATATTTGGGAGGTGCATCATTATGTTAGCAGTAAACTACACAAGCCTTCGTGATAATATGAAAATGTACATGGATAAGGTAACAGATGACTATGAGACTATGATTGTCA
>CAYYGS010000419.1:1811-2120 GCA_964471335.1 uncultured Jutongia sp. | reverse complement strand
CGATGGTCTCCACAAACTCACCATAGCAATTGTCCACCATGCAGATGACATCGGGTTTAATCTCCTTGATAAAACGTACAAGTTCCCCGATTCGCATAACGGACAACGTCGGCCTCGTCTGATATCCTTTGGATCGCTGGATCGTGACAAGCTTAGTCCTGTCCCCGATCGCGGCGCGTATTCCATCATAGTCAAAAGTGCCGTCTGCCAGAAGATCCACCTGTCTGTAGGAGATGCCATACTCCTTCAGGGAGCCCATAGAGGGGCTGATTCCGATGACTTCCTCCAGCGTGTCATAGGGCTTCCCCA
>CAYYGS010000419.1:0-1801 GCA_964471335.1 uncultured Jutongia sp. | reverse complement strand
CAGATTGGCAGAAAGCGCCACGGCGAGGGCATGAGTTCCGCATGTAATCTGCGGACGCACCAGCGCATCTTCCGTATGGAACATGGCGGCATAAACCTTTTCCAAAGTATCTCTGCCGAGATCGTTATATCCGTATCCTGTAGTGCCAAGCAGACACGCCTCGCTGACATTACATTCCTGCATGGCGCGTATCACCTTGAGCTGATTGTACTCCGCCACCTCGTCGATCTGCCGGAAGCGCTCCTGCAAGGAGGCAAGAATTTCTTCACCATAAGCATATACCTGCTTCGATATGCCAAATTGTTCATATTGGATTGATAATTCTGTCATTACTCTGCATGATCCTTTCGTATGATTCCCTTATCCTGCAATACAGATATCATATATTCCACGATCAATTCATCGATCATCTTATTATCGTAATCAACTTCCGGTTTTTCCACCCAAATTACGTCCCGCTCCCTGCGAAACCATGTGAGCTGTCTCTTAGCGAAATGTCTTGTGTCCCGCTTGATCAGATATATGGCATCGTCCAGCGTAATATGCCCATCCAGATATTCCAGAATCTCCTTGTAGCCAAGTCCCTGCATGGAAACCATATCCCGCGTGCACCCTGCGGCAGCAAGTCGGGATACCTCTTCCACCAATCCCTGTTCTATCATGGCATCGACTCTTGCATTGATCTTACGGTACAGCTTCTCCCTGTCGTCATTCAGTACAAAGTAGGCAAAATGATAGGGCGACTCATTCCGGCGCTGCACTTCATTATGCGCGGATATCTTCGTTCCTGTCTTCTCATAAAATTCAATGGCGCGAATCACTCGTTTCACATTGTTGGGGTGAATGATCTCGCAGGATTCGGGATCGATACTCCTCAGTCTTTCAAACAGCGCGTTACAGCCCTGCGAAGCCGCAATTTCTTCCAACTGCTCCCTGAGTGACGTATCTTCGTCATTCTCCGTAAAGTCAATGTCATATAAAAGCGCCTGAATATAGAATCCGGTGCCGCCAACCACGAGAGGGATATGCCCTCTTTCATAGATCTCTGCCATAGCATGCCTTGCCAGCTGCTGAAAAGAAACTACGTTAAACTCTTCTGTTGGCTCCAGAATATCGATCAGGTGATGTGTAACCCCATCCATCTGTTCGGGCTTGATCTTGGCGGAACCAATATCCATATGACGGTATACCTGCATGGAATCAGCAGAAGTGATCTCTCCGTCGATGCGCGTAGCAAGCGCGGTAGAGAGGTCGGATTTCCCCACGGCTGTGGGACCTGTCAGGATGATAAGTGGTGGTTTGGATGTCTGTCGCATCAGGTCACAATCCTCTTGAATTTCTTTTCAATCTCGTATTTGGTCATGGATATGATCGTTGGTCTGCCGTGGGGACAATGGTATGGGTTATCCAATGTCAGAAGCTCATCGATCAGCTCTTCCGCCTCGGCGCGGCTCAAACGCATATTTCCTTTGACTGCCGCTTTGCACGCCATCGTTGCGATGCGGGTACGTACGCTCTCCGGTGTGCCTTTCACATCGTCCTCCGCCAGTTCATCCAGTATCTCTCGAAAAAATTCCTTTTCCTCATATCCGTAGAGATCCAGCGGGACGCCGCGAATGGCATACTCACTGCCGCCAAAGTCTTCAATAACAAATCCCAAAGACTCAAAATCGGAAACATGATCCAGATAACACGATCTCTCCCTGCCGCTCAGTGTCACGATCATCGGCGGATTAATATTCTGCGACAGGATACTGTGTTCGCGGAAACGCTTGCTGAACCGTTCATACTTTACCTTCTC
>CAYYGS010000418.1:0-2128 GCA_964471335.1 uncultured Jutongia sp. | reverse complement strand
TCCGTGTCGATGATGGCATCGCCCTGCGTGATCTCATACAGCTTCTCTATGATATACGGTCCCGTCAGCCTCTCCCTGTTGTAGGTGAGAGGCATGCTGCGTCCCCGCTCTGCCACCTTTTCCATCCACTCCGGATGGGAGAGCTGCTCCAGGCGGGAATTCAAGATGTCGAGTACCGATTTGGCATCACCAACGATGCTGACATCCACCATCACATTTTTATTGACCTCGGCAGCATCCACATCAATCTGGATGATCTTGCCCTTTTTCGCAAAATTCTTCGTCACTCCCGTCACGCGGTCTGAAAAACGCGAACCGACCACTATCAGCACGTCTGCCTCACATACACTCAGGTTTGCCGTCTTGGTACCATGCATGCCCAGCATCCCCACATAGCGTTCATCTGTGCCCGGAAAAGCTCCCTTTCCCATCAGGCTGTCTGTCACCGGCGCATCCACCAGATCTACAAATTTCATCAGCTCCTTGTCTGCCCCAGCCAGCGTCACGCCGCCGCCGACAAAGATCATCGGACGTTTTGCCCGACGAATCAGCTTTAATGCCTTCTCCACCGATTCCTCCACAATACTGTCTGTCACCCGTGGAATAATCCCCGGTGTCTGCGGCCGAAACTCCGTCTTGTTTGCTGTAACATCTTTGGCAATATCGATCAGCACCGGCCCGGGACGTCCTGTCTGCGCGATCTGAAATCCACGGCGTATCGCATCGGCCAGCTTCTTTACATCCTTGACGATGTAACTGTACTTTGTGATCGGCATCGTCACACCGGCAATGTCTACCTCCTGAAAGGAATCCTTCCCCAACAGAGGGACACCAACATTACAGGTAATTGCTACCATAGGAATCGAATCCATATATGCCGTAGCAATTCCCGTTACAAGATTCGTCGCCCCCGGGCCGCTCGTCGCCATACAGACGCCAACACGTCCTGTCGATCTGGCATAACCGTCTGCCGCATGGGATGCCCCCTGCTCATGAGACGTCAGAACATGTGTGATCTCATCCTGATGCCGATATAATTCATCATAAATATTTAAAATAGCTCCTCCCGGATAACCGAAAACCGTGTCAACCCCCTGCTCCTTTAAGCATTCTATCACGATTTGAGAACCGTTCAGCTGCATATTATCCCCTCATTTCTGCGTTATTCAACCTATTTTCAATACTGCGCCCTTATCTGCCGACGTCACCATGGATGCATATCTTGCCAGATAACCTGTCTTGACCTTCGGCTCCTTCGGCGTCCACTTCTCTTTTCTCGCCGCCAGCTCCTCGTCAGACAGTTTGACATTAATCGTATTGGCAGGAATATCAATCGAAATAATATCTCCCTCCTCGATCAATGCAATCGGGCCTCCCACGGCAGCCTCCGGTGAGATATGTCCAATCGAAGCGCCACGCGACGCACCGGAGAAACGCCCATCCGTAATCAGAGCCACGCTGGAACCAAGCCCCATACCGGCGATTGCAGATGTCGGATTCAGCATCTCGCGCATACCAGGGCCGCCCTTCGGACCCTCATAACGGATGACAACGACGTCACCCTCCACGATCTTGCCACCGCGAATCGCTGCAATCGCATCTTCCTCACAATCGAACACTCTGGCTGGTCCCTCATGAACAAGCATCTCCGGCACAACAGCAGAACGCTTCACCACTCCACTGTCCGGTGCAATATTCCCGCGAAGCACTGCGATTCCGCCAGTCTCGCTATACGGATTATCAATCGGACGGATCACATCCGGGTTTTTATTCTCACAGCCCTTGATATTCTCTGCGACAGTCTTTCCTGTCGCTGTAATTAAATCTGTCTTTAACAGTCCCTTTTTATTTAATTCATTCATCACGGCATAGATACCGCCAGCCTCATTAAGCTCTTCCATATAAGTATGGCCTGCCGGTGCCAGATGGCAAAGATTCGGTGTTTTAGCGCTGATTTCATTTGCCTTATCCAGATTCAGCTCCACTCCGGCCTCGTTTGCAATTGCAGGAAGATGAAGCATCGTATTGGTCGAACAGCCAAGCGCCATATCGATCGTCAGTGCATTCATAAAGGCATCCTCTGTCATGATATCTCTCGGACAGATCCCACGCTCGACAAGCTCCATCA
>CAYYGS010000417.1:0-2129 GCA_964471335.1 uncultured Jutongia sp. | reverse complement strand
CAATTAACATATATGAGGTATGGAAAATATGATCGACAGTAAAGAGACGTTTCGGCGTTATCTTAAGCAGGACAAGCTGGCTCTTAACAGACAGCAGGATAAGCATCCGCGGTTATTCGGGGATGAGATATGGAAATTTGAAATTTTACTCCGCAAGGTGGAGTATGATATAAACTGCCGTAGAGGATTATCTGCGTTGCTTGTCGGAAAGTATCATAAATTTCGGTTTCATCGTATAAGTGTAAAACTTGGATTTACCATTCCGCCTAATGTGTTTCAGGAAGGGTTAGCGATCCCGCATTACGGGACGATTGTAATTCACGGCAATGTCAGAGCTGGCAGAAACTGTAGACTGCAGGAGGGCGTGACTATCGGAGCCACTAATGGAAGCCATGCTGCTGCGGTGATTGGAGATAACTGTTATTTCGGAAGCGGCGCCAAAGTGCTTGGAGCAGTCACCATAGCAGATGACGTGGCGGTAGGTGCCGGAGCGGTGGTGACGAAAGATATTATGGAAGCCGGCACTACATGGGGTGGGGTGCCGGCCAGAAAAATCAGTGACAATAATTCGCACAGCAGTTTGTGCAGTGCTCTTTTTTCATCAACATAGTTGTAGAATTGTGACATGTGGAGAGAACTGTGAGCCAGGTGTCCGTAGCGTCTGAATTATTGAGGGATTGTTTTTGCGATAAACCAGATTGTTAAGGAGTACGTATATAAATGGATGGAGCAAAAGGAAAAATGCGGGCAGGAATGCTCACGAAGCTTGGATATATTTTTGATAAAAGAGATAAATGGAAGATCGCCATGCTGCTTGTTGCAGTGGTGATCGGCAGTTTTCTGGAGCTTCTGGGTGTAACGATCTTCATGCCCTTCATTAATATCATTCAGGAACCGGAGACAGTCCGGAAGACATGGTATCTCAGGTGGGCGTATGAAATGTTTCATTTTCGGTCTGTGAAAAGTTTTCTTGCCGTGTTATCTGTGGCTATTATAGTAGTTTATATCGTTAAAAACATTTATCTGATCATTGAGAAAAACTATATATACAGGTTTTCTTACAATACACAAATGAAGCTGTCCACACGGCTGCTAAGTACGTACATGAAGGAACCTTATACTTTCCATCTGAATAAGAACATTGCTACATTGCAGAGGAGCCTGCAGGAGGATACGGCAAAATTTATGCAGGTAATTCTCTACTCATTGGAATTGGTAGCGGAGCTTGCGGTGTGCTTGGTTCTGGTGGTTTATCTTTTCTTTAAAAGTAAGACGATTACAGTTATTGTGCTTGGACTGCTGGCTGTATGTGTGGGATCTTTTCTGCTTCTAACCAGAAAGTACAGCCGCAGGCTGGGACAGGAAAATCAAGGGTATCAGGGTAAAATCTTTCAGTGGATGAATCAGGCGCTGGGCGGAATCAAGGAAATTAAGATTCTGGAAAGGGAAGATTTTTTTACGGAGGAATACCGCAAATACTATGAGAAATTTGCCCGTGGTCTGAGAATCGCCAGAACGATCTCCATTCTGCCTAAGTATGCAGTGGAAGCTGTAGCGATTTCAGGTCTTTTGGTGGGAATCATTGTTAAGCTGCTGTTGGGAGAGGCGGATATGGTTTATTATATCCCTCAGCTGACGGTGTTTGCGGTGGCAGCTTTTCGGCTGATGCCGAGTGTGGGGCGTATCAATGAACATGCCACCAATACATTGTATGCACTGCCTTCTGTAGATCTGGTCTACCATGATCTGGTGGAAATTGAAGATTATATTGAAAAGCAGGATAGTGAAGTGAAGGAAGACTGGAATCTGCTGGGCAGTATCGAGGTACAGAACGTAACCTACTATTATCCCGACACGGAGGAGTCGGTGATTGACGATGCCAGTCTGTCTATCAGAAAAGGGCAGACAGTGGCGTTTATCGGTGCTTCCGGTGCCGGTAAGACTACAATGGTGGACATTATACTCGGTTTGCTGACACCGCAGAAAGGTGTTGTTATGGCAGATCATATCAATGTGCATGAGAAGCCGAAGACATTCCATGCATCGGTCGGTTATATTCCTCAGGTGATCACTCTGTCAGATGACACAATTCGAAATAATATAGCCTTCGGCGTGAAACAAGGGGAAAT
>CAYYGS010000416.1:0-2131 GCA_964471335.1 uncultured Jutongia sp. | reverse complement strand
CGACGGCAGGCAGGACACAGGTGCTCTTATTGGAGCGGCAGACGGAGGATGAGGATGCTCTTGGGAAGGCAGCGATGGAGGCGGCGGCGATTGGCGGCAAAATTCGACGGCTGATGCAGGGAGAAGAGGCGCTCTTTGTGCAGGGGCAGGGCGGTGCCCGTCCGTTGGAATACAGGGATATTGTGATCCTCCTGCGCAGCCCGGGCAATTGGACGCAGGATTTTATTGAGATTCTGACCGATATGGGGATACCGGCGTATACAGAGACAAAAACGGGGTATTTCTCTGCGCTTGAGGTGGAATTGATTTTAAATATGCTTCGAATCATCGACAATCCGAGACAGGATATTCCGCTGACAGCGGTGCTTCGTTCCTGTCTGTGCGGCCTGAGTGATGAGGAACTGGCGATGATTGCGTCTGTACCCCGTATTATAAATTATCAGGATAGCATTGTGCAGATTGTCCAGTGGAAAAAATTGCACGATGGAACAGGAGAGGATGATGGCACGGAGCTGCCAGCGGGAGGAATACCCGTGGCGAAAATACCCATGGGAGAATGGACGGAAGAGGAGTGGGACAGGCTTGCGGATAAGCTATCCCGTTTTTGGGACAGGCTTGATTCGTATTATCTTTTTGCCCAGAATGCCACAGTGTATGAGCTGCTTCGGAGGATTTACAGCGAGACGGGATATTATGATATTATGTCTGCGATGCCTGCCGGAGAGCAGAGGGCGGCAAATCTTGATATCCTGTTACAGCAGGCGGTAGAGTTTGCGAAGCGGGGTCACGGAGGGATTTTCGCCTTTGTCCGGTATATTGAGAGTTTGAAAAAGTCTAATATTGATTTTGGAGAGGCGTCGCTTGTCAATGAAAATATGAATGCGGTGCGGATTATGAGTATACATAAGAGCAAGGGATTGGAATTTCCGGTTGTTTTTGTGGCGGGGCTGGCAAAACAGTTTAACTTGCAGGATGCCAGACAGAGTACGCTGATTGATGCAGATTATGGTGTAGGTGCCGATTATGTGGATCTGGAGCTGCGTTATAAGCAGCCGACGCTGATGAAGAAATTTATTGCGAACCGGATCAAGACGAATACGCTGGCCGAGGAGATTCGTATTTTGTACGTGGCGCTGACGCGGGCGAAGGAGTTACTGATCCTGACGGGGAGTGTCAGCGGATTGGAAAAAAAGCTGGAGAAGTGGAAGCGCAGGGAGGGGAGTTTATCCTTTCACAGTCTGACAGCGGCAGGGACATATTTGGACTGGATCATGCCGGTTGTGTATGGAGCAGGAGGGGAGAAGTATTTTGAAGTGGAAATGGCCGGGCAGGAGCAGACGGTTGCAGAGGAGGCTGACGAGCTTGAGAGGCAGCTTTTGCGTTATGAGCAGCTGCGCAGCTGGGATGGCAGCAGATGCCATGATGAGGGAATGCGCAAGGTGCTGGAGGAACGCGCTGCTTTTCAATATCCATTCCTGTCGGAGAAAAATGTGCCGGTGAAAATTTCGGTATCGGAGTTGAAGCGGATGGATGTCCATGCGGAGGCTGACCCGGAAACGGACGTGGAGATACGGATGATTCCCGCAAATACTGTGCGGGATGAGGATGCTTTTTCGAATATCGGGAGGTCAGATGCCAGACCGATATCTGATGATGAGGTGCGGGATCAGACAGCGATTTCTGCGATGGGGTCTGTGGAGGATGTCATGATTTCCGCTGCCGGGCTGTTCGATGATATGCCGAGGCCGGCCTTTCTGTCGGGGGAAAGAGAAGCCTCCGGTGCGGCAAAGGGAACGCTTTATCATTTGGTGATGGAGCATCTTCCGTATGAACGGATATGGGAGGAGCATGGACTGGAAGGCAAGGGATGGAGCGGGCTGTCAGACTGGCTGGACGAGTTTTGCCGGGCGGGCTTCATGACGGAGACAGAGCTTGGGATGCTCCGCTTGAAGCGGCTGCAGAGATTTTTGTGTACGTCTGTCGGGGAACGTATGGGACAGGCGGCCCGGGCGGGCCGTCTCAAGAGGGAGCAGCCGTTTATGATTGGCATGCCGGCTGGAGACCTGTATCCGGAAAGCGGCAGTGAGGAAATGATATTGGTGCAGGGAATTATTGATGCATGGTTTTATGA
>CAYYGS010000415.1:0-2134 GCA_964471335.1 uncultured Jutongia sp. | reverse complement strand
CCGGAACTTTTTTCTCATTGTCCTCCAGCCTGAGCTTTTTCATTGAATAGCCGGCCACTGCTGCTGAAGAAACGTACATAACTCCTGCCACAGCCGGTGCCAAAAGCGCATCCGCCATATGCATAATTTACTTACCCCCTATCACCTTACTGCTCTTTTATCATACCCGATTTATATGCCTTAAGCAATTCCCGCAAATCATTGATTTTCTCCAAAATTTCCTCACCCTTATCAGTGTCCGATATATTGGCCCTGCTTTCCAGCTTTTGTACGAGCTGTATTTTCGGGGTGTGCTCACTTTTTCCGGATATGAATGGTTTATGCTCTGCAAGGCTCAGGCTGTGAGAATCATAAATCAACGTATACCCGGCTATTCCTGTTGCCTTTTGATATGCTTTTGAAATACCTCCGTCAATAACAAACAGCTTGCCATCTGCCTTGACCGGGCTTTCCCCATTTTTAATCTTTACCGGAACATGTCCGTTAATAATATGCCCCTTGTTTTCATCAATGCCAAACATATCCAATATCTGGTCGCAGACCGAGACATCCTGCGAAAACACATAGTAATCATTATACTGCTCCTTATGAAGCTCTTTGTTGTCAATATAATAACTTTCAAAAAATGCCATTTTATCCTTACCAAATAGCGGTGACCTGGGACCACACCACAGATACCACATAAAGTCACAGGCATATTCTTTTTCCCGTGTATCATCATAAGAAAAATACGCTCTGTTTACTATCTCATCCAGTTTATCTAAAAGCCTTTTGCCACTGTAACTCTCTCCATTTATGTTAACACTCTGCCAGTTTCCTTTCTCGTCCATAGGAATACACCCATGAAAAAGCAGGTTGCCATTACACACATTATACATAGAGCCTTTTGCCAGAAGAAACCTGATATGCTCATGCAGCTTTTCACTGTGCAGAAAAGAATTTTCCAGCACCGTCATAAGCTCCTTCTCGCCATCCGAAAGTTCAAGCGGATTAGCTGTATCCACTGTTGGAAAATAATCATCCTGCAGCTTATACCTTTTTCCGTCAAGCTCTATGGTATAGTCATCAAAATTAATCCTGCCAAACAAACTGCGGTGCTGCATTTCCCATTCCGGATATTTTTCCATAAGCTGCCCCTCCAGCTTAAGCTGTATTACCGTAATTGCTTTATGCATCTTGGCAACCAGCCTCGCATCTACAGGATCGTATATATTGTCATCAAGCGTATTTGGATAATACAGCCTGCATACATCATCCTTGTAAGCCTCTGCTGCAAATACCGCCAGTGCACGCAGATTCAGTCCATAACCATCCTCAAGAACATCAAAGTTGTTGTATCGCATGGAAATCCTAATCACATTGGCAATCAATGCGGTATTGCCCGAAGCTGCCCCCATCCATGAGATATCATGATTTCCCCACTGTATATCCACATCCCGCATAGACATCAATTCTTCCATAATAATGTCCGCCCTCGGACCTCTGTCATAAATATCACCGATGATATGAAGTTTGTCAATCGCCAACGACTGAATTAACTTACATAATGAAGTGATAAATCCTTCAGCAATTTCCGTTTGAATAATGGTATTAATAATTTCATCGTAATAAAAATCCTTATTGACATCATCGGTAACATTCAACAGTTCGTCAAGAATATAGACCAAATCCTTAGAAACACATTTTCTTACCCTTGAACGGGTATATTTCGCTGATACCGATTCACACACAAGAATTAAACGGTAAATCGTAAGCCGTTTCCATTCATCTGTAATTAAATTTTGTCCTGATAATAGTTTAATCTCCTTTTCGGGATAATAGATGAGATTTGCCAGAGTCTCTCTCTCCGCGTTAGTCACTGTCTTTCCAAACACCAAATCTATTTTTTTCTTGATTATACCAGAAGCACTTTTCAGCATATGGAGAAAGGCTTCATACTCACCATGCAAATCACTGAAAAAATATTCCGTCCCCTTTGGCAGGCTGCGTATTGCTGACAAATTAACCATTTCACTTGCCACACTGTCAATGGTTGGATACTCCTTAGCAAGAAGCTTCAAATATCTGTTATCCATATTCATACCCCGTCTTTCTCTATTTTGAATGCTTTTCTCAAAATAGAGAAAGCATTAAT
>CAYYGS010000414.1:0-2145 GCA_964471335.1 uncultured Jutongia sp. | reverse complement strand
GCTTCTCCGGCAAAATCCCTGACAATTCCACTGCTACCGGTATCATTTTCGATGGAAGAAGTGCACCCAAGCTATTTTTAAAGTAACTATTGCTGCACCCGGCGAAATCACGCAGGATCCTTTCGTCCAGCTGCTTTTCACTCAGGGCCGGCTTAAGATCCAGCCTCACCTTCAGATCTCCCTTACGTCCTGCCGCATAGCAGCTGGCAGTAAGCACCAACGGCCCGCTGATCCCAAAATGCGTAAAGAGCAGTTCTCCCTGATCCTCCCACAGCACTTTCCTGCCATCCAACAATTTCATCGCCGTATTTTTCAGAGCCAGGCCCTGAAGCTGTCTGGGAAAATCCTCCTGCGTCTCAAATGGCACAAGGAATGGGATGCATTCTTCGATCTTGTGCCCCGCCATCTCTGCGAAACGGTATCCGTCACCAGTCGAGCCCGTAGAGGGATACGACAAGCCGCCCGTCGCCACGATCACCGCATCTGCCGAAATCTGCTCCTGTGTCCCGATATTAACACCACGGCACACACCGTCCTCTGTCACAATCCCTGTAACAGCCTTATGAAGCCTGATGTGAACCCCTCTGTTCTGCATGGCGCGCTCCAGCGTACGAATCACATCAGAGGAGTGGTCTGATGCAGGAAAGACACGGTTTCCCCTCTCCGTTTTCAGTCGAAGCCCCTCTGCCTCCAGAAAATCCATCATCCGTTGGCTGTCAAACGTATAAAAGGCGCTGTACAAAAAACGTGGGTTACGTATCGTATGGCGAAGCAGATTATCCACATCACTGTCATTCGTCACATTACATCGACCCTTGCCCGTGATATAGATCTTCTTGCCCAGCTTCTCATTCTTCTCCAGCAGAATGACTTCATGGCCTTCCTCCGCCGCCGCGACCGCCGCCATCATTCCCGCTGCGCCGCCGCCGACTACTGCTACCTTACTCATAAGTTTCCTCTTTTCTGTTCTATATCTGGATCGTCTCCAGCACGAGCGACAGCGCTTCTTCTACCGCTTTCCTGCGCACCTCATTCCGGCTTCCTTCCAGCCGCAGATGATATCCCTGTACATGCTCCTGATAACAGACACCAATATACACCGTTCCCGCCGGAGTTCCGTCCTCTCCCGGTTCCGGCCCGGCGTAACCAGTCGTAGCTACTGTCACACCGACTCTTGTCTTTTTCATCAGTTCCTCTGCCATTTCCTCTGCTGCCGGACAGCTCACCGCCGTATATTTTTCCAATGTCTCCGCAGACACCCCAAGGTTCTTTTTCTTCGCATAATCCGAATAGGTAACAAATCCCTCCTCGAATACCTCGGAAGCTCCCGGCACATCTACCAGCGCAGCAGCAAGCAGGCCGCCTGTACAAGACTCTGCCACGGCAATCTGTAATCCCTGTTCCTTTAGATAATGAACTAATTTCTCTGCAATCTCCATAATATTCCTCCATACCGCCTTAGCGGAACTTTATTCTTTTTCAGCCTATGATTTTAGTACATCCTTGTTTTTCACAAGATAGTCCACCAGCGAAACGATTGTCAGAATAACAGCAGCATAAATAAAGATCCATTCAACCACGTCAATCACAGTGCCATTCCAATTCACAATAAGCAGGATGGACATAAATAGCTGAACCACCGTCTTAACTTTACCCCACCAGCCGGCAGCGATTACAACACCGGCATCCGACGCCACAAGACGAAAACCGCTGATAATAAATTCTCTGGAAATAATAATGATCACGACCCATGCCGGCATTGGATTGCCTGGTACCTCCAGAAAGCAGATCAGAGCTGAACTCACCAGAAGCTTATCTGCCAGCGGATCCATAAACTTTCCGAAATTCGTAATCAGATCATATTTCCTTGCAATATACCCGTCTAACATATCCGTCAGGCTGGCCACCGCAAAAATCACAAGTGCAATATAGTTATGATATGGAATCTGTTCCATAAGCATACACACCACAAAAAACGGGATCAAAATCACACGCAATATCGTTAATTTATTTGGTAAATGCATATATGTTTCCTTTCTAAATGCAATCTTCCGACCATTCCGCTACCAGGTCATATCCTCTTGCCCCCGTGATACGCACCTTCAGAAATTCTCCGGACATAGGGCTTCCCGCATTCTACACAAA
>CAYYGS010000413.1:0-2166 GCA_964471335.1 uncultured Jutongia sp. | reverse complement strand
TCTAACTTGTTCAACGCACTTTCAAACTGTCCAGGCGTCACCTGCTCAAAACCACTTACCTGAATATAACCAACTTTGCTATCCAGCATTCTGCTGCTTACTGTATCTTCCTCGACCTCGTCACGGACTACAGTTATCTCCTTCCTCTCATTATCGCGGTATATAGTCAGAACTACTTTGGTGCCCTTCTCTCCTTTTGCCAGTGCCTGCACCTGTGAAATTTCCTCACCGGTCACCTCTTTTCCATCGACTGCATAAAGCATATCTCCCGCCTTGACTCCTGCCTTCTCACACGGGCTGTTCTTCATCGGCTGGATAATCGTCACCACACCCGTCTGGGTATCTGCAGAAATATATGCACCAATCCCACAGTAAATCCCACTTGTCTTTTCCTGAATGCCTTCATACTCCTCCGCTGTATAGTAAGCGGCGTAATCATCACCAAGACCATTGACTACACCTTTATAGACAGAATCCGCCATCTTTTCTTCATCAATATCATCCAGAAAATATCTGTCAATTGTCACCTCAAGCACACTGACCTTGTCTAAAATCTTGCGCTCCAAAGCAGCATATCTGCCACTTGTAAGAAACATCCTGCGCAGATTCAACACACCAGCAGCATTCAGAGCAATTACCAGGACAAGCACCACCAGCAGGCTGGCAAGCACACCAAGCAAAAAGCCCCTCACTACAAACTCTTTATCGTTTTTATCGTCTTCCTTGTCAAACATAAAATTATCATTCATAAAATTCTCCCATGCCGCGCTTGTTGCGGCTCAAATACTATTGCGAAACATATGATAATGGATTAACATAAGCCCCATTTGCATAAACCGCAAAATGAAGATGCGGACCGGTTGAAATTCCGGTATTTCCTGACAGTGCAATCTTCTGGCCTTTTGTCACCTTTGTCCCTGCACTTACCGTTAGTTTGGAACAATGCATATAATATGTATATATTCCATCCCCATGGTAAACTGCCACATAATTTCCTGCAGAAGAAGAATAAGCTGCCGTCACTACCGTACCAGACTGTGAAGCAAGCACATTTGTTCCCACTGGCACCGCAATGTCAATCCCCTTGTGATACGTACTTGCCCCGGCTGTCGGCGCATTCCTGTAGCCAAAATAAGACGAAATCCGTCCTGAAACCGCAAGCGGCCACCGATATCCACCAACAACCTTTTCCGGCTCTATCCCTGACGGCGTACCCGCCTCTGAAGAATCAGCCGCTCTCTTTGCAGCTTCCCTTCTTTCCTTCTCAATCTGTCTCCGCTGTGCCTCAAAAAGCGCCTCTAACTCTTTTTCCTGCTGCTCAATTAACTTTTGCTGGGATTCAATTGCACTATTTTTATCATCAATAATAGATTCATATTTCTTTAAGCGCTCTGTCTTCTTATCCATCAGTACATTAACGGATTCCTTCTCCACCTTAAGGCTTTCCTCCAGAGCGTTCAGGTCTGCCAGCTTCACATCCAGGCTTTCCTCTGCCTTCTGTAATTTATCACATGTTTCCTGATATTTGTCAAGCATCTGATTATCATAATCAGAAACTTTATTCACATACTCGACCCGGTTAAACAAATCTGACAGACTCCCCGCATCCAGCAGCAGCTCCAAATAACTGTCACTCCCACTTTCATACATATATTTTATGCGTCTGGTCATCGTATCATACTGTTTTTTCTTATCTGCAATGGCCTGCTCCTTCTCCACGCGCAATTTTTTAATCTCAGTTTTTACCCCGGCAATATCCTTCTCATTTTCTTCTATCCTGTCAGATAATTCAGACAGTTTGCCATCCAAAACCTCTATATATTCCAGAGTATTCTGCTTCTTTTCCTCCAGCCTGGCAATATCGTCTTCCAGTTTCTGCCTTTCCTGCTCAGCAGACTGTCTTTTACGGCTTGCCTCATCAATTTGCTTCTGAATATCCGAAGAAGTAGTCTTTCCTGCCTTTACTACTAACATTGAACTATTTTTATTATTTATAAGCCATCTATCTGCACCACAGCTACTGACCAGTACAACTCCTGCAATCCACAGACCAATGCCAACTGCAATCTTTTTCTTCATCCTTATACCCCATCTTTTTCTATTTTGAATGCTTTTTCTATTTTGAATGCTTTTCTCAAAATAAAAAAAGCATTCATAAGTAGTTTG
>CAYYGS010000412.1:0-2190 GCA_964471335.1 uncultured Jutongia sp. | reverse complement strand
TTCTATTCAGCCATATATGCCGACAGGTTTTGAAATGTTAATTAACAATTTTTCTGTTGGTATTTTTGGTATGATTGTTGCGATTATTGGATATTTTGTTATTGGGTCGGTTATGACGGTAATCCTTAATGTATTGTCTGCTGGTGTGGAGATTTTGATAAATCATAGCCAGTTGCCGCTGGTTGCGATTTTTGTAGAACCAGCGAAGGTATTGTTCCTGAATAATGCCATCAATCATGGTATATTTACACCAATCGGTTCAGCTCAGGCAGAGGCTGCGGAGAACGATTTGGTTGAATCAGCGCAAGCGAAGACAGCGGCTGCACATGAGGATGCAAAAGAAAATGTTTCTAAGAAAAAGGTGATTGATGAGAATGGTGTCAAATTAAATCAGTCATCGGTATCAAAGGAGGAGGCGATTCGGGCAGCAGGAGAGCTGCTGGTTAAGCAGGGATGTGTCGATGAGGCTTATGTGGATGCAATGCTTGAACGTGAGAAGCTGGTTACGACATATATGGGAATGGGACTGGCAATTCCACATGGTACATCTGAGGCAAAAGATTCTGTGAAGAAAACAGGAATTGTACTGGTACAGTATCCTGATGGTGTGGATTTTGGTGATGAAAAAGCACAGTTAGTGATTGGCATTGTGGGAATCGGTGGCGAACATCCTGATTACACTGTATCTGCAGATTATCAAAAGCTGACAATGGGAAAGGAGAATTTATAAGCTATGAAGATGGAAGGAAAGTCTGTATTTGGAGGGGTTGCCATGGGGCGTCTCTCTATATACAAAAAGAATGACCAAGTAGTAAAGAGAACGAAAATTACTGATACAGATGCTGAGATTAAGCGCTATGAGGAAGCGACTGAGAAAGCAAAAGCGCAGCTTGATGTACTTTATCAGAAGGCAGTAAAGGAAGTTGGAGAGACCAGCGCAGCGATTTTTGAGGTTCATCAGATGATGTTGGAGGATTTGGACTATCAGGATTCTGTAACGAATATAATTCAGTCTGAAGGCATCAATGCAGAGTATGCGGTAGCGGTAACCGGAGATAATTTTTCGAAGATGTTTGCGGCTATGGATGATGATTATATGAAGGAAAGAGCTGCTGACGTTAAGGACATCAGTAACCGTTTGATTTCTGTATTGCAGGGTGCAGAGGAAGGCGGATTTGACAGTAACGAGCCGGTTATTCTGGTAGCAGAGGATTTGGCGCCGTCTGAAACGGTTCAGTTGGATAAGTCGCTGTTGTTATCTTTTGTGACGCGCTATGGCTCTACCAATTCCCACACAGCAATACTGGCAAGGACAATGAATATCCCTGCTTTGATTGGTGTGGATTATAGCGAAGATATCGACGGGCATTTTGGAATTGTGGATGGCTTTGAGGGGGTACTATATGTTGATCCGGATGAGGAAACAATAGAAATATACCGCAAGAAGCAGGAAGAGGAGCAGAAAAAGCTTGCGTTGCTGCAGGAATTGAAGGGAATGCCAAATGTCACCAAAGATGGCAAGGAGATTAAACTCTATGCCAATATCGGAGGTGTGGGGGATGTACCTTCTGTGCTGCAGAATGATGCAGCGGGAATCGGATTGTTCCGTTCAGAATTTTTATATCTGGAGTCAGACACATTTCCATCAGAGGAGGATCAGTTTAATGCGTACCGTTCTGTTGCGCAGACAATGGCAGGGAAGAAAGTAATTATCCGTACCTTGGATATTGGTGCCGATAAGCAGGTTGATTATTTCAATCTGGAGCATGAAGATAATCCTGCCATGGGATATCGTGCAATCCGTATCTGCCTGGAGCAGCCAGAAATATTTAAGACACAGCTTCGTGCGCTTTACCGGGCGAGCCATTATGGGAATATTGCCATTATGTTTCCGATGATTATCTCCGTAGAAGAGGTAAAACGCATCAAGGAAATTGTGGCAGAGGTGAAGAAGGAGTTAGACGAGCAGGGACTTGAATATGGCGATGTGGAGCTGGGAATTATGATTGAGACACCTGCTGCAGTATGGATGACAGAGGAACTGGGAAAGGAAGTAGATTTCTTCTCTATCGGAACAAACGATTTGACTCAGTATACACTTGCCATTGACCGTCAGAATCCGCGTCTGGATTCATTTTATGATGCACATCACCCGGCGGTACTTCGCGCCATTCAGATGACGATTGAGAA
>CAYYGS010000411.1:0-2190 GCA_964471335.1 uncultured Jutongia sp. | reverse complement strand
CGGAATCCTATGATAAAATAATCTGCAATATAGACACTCATTACCAATAAAAGCTCTCCCTTGAGATTGATCCCTCCCACTGTTATGAGCTAATACGTATCATATATCGTATCAATCAGAAAATAATGCATATCAGATACTACAAATATTATGATAAAACACTGCGTAAAAATATTGGAGCTGATTGTCGACTGTACATTTGTCGTAGGATCAAACTCCATCGCCATAGAAAATCCGATTTCCATATCAACCATATGACCGGCAAAATTCAGAATATACAGACAAAATCCGGAAGCGATACCAAGCAGAAGACCTGTAATAGACTCCTGCAGCACCAGACAGGCATAATTGATACCACCAAAATATTGGATGCTCTGATAGTCAACGACATTGATCGCGATGAGCGTCAGAAAAAAGGCAAAGGCTGCCTTCAACCGCCTGGGAAAATTTCTGGAATTAAAAAAGGGAGCGGCAAACATCATAGATGCAATCCGCACGAAGACAAGAACCATGCCTTCCAGATATTCCACAGTAAACTGCACCCTTCTCACGCCTCCTTTTCAATCCCTCGATTCTCACAGCCTCATGTCCTGTTTATCTTCATGTTTCCGCTATTTAATATACTGTGGGATACTGATGACCAGATTTGTAAACAATTCGGTGATATTATTGAGCATCCAGCCTCCACACAACACCAAAATCAGCATAACGGCAAGAAATTTGGGAACAAAAGTGAGCGTCTGCTCCTGGATAGACGTCACCGTCTGGAAAATACTGACAATCAGACCAATGACAAGTGAAACGATCAAAAGAGGAGCTGCCGTTTTGACCACAACCCATACGACCTCTCTGGCTATATCAATTACAATCGCTGTTGTCATACTAATCTCCATTCCTTTCCAGTGCCCGCAGACGGAAATACAAACACCACTTGCTATACGCAGGCATAAGCAATCCACCCGATGTGCACATAGAATTGTTAATTAAAAGATCTCACAAGCTGATCCACGATCAGATTCCAACCGTCTGCCAGCACAAAAAGCAATATTTTGAACGGCAGGGAAATCACTGTCGGGGGCAGCATCATCATACCCATCGACATCAGAGTCGATGCCACTACCATATCAATCACGATAAATGGCATATAAATCACAAAACCAATAATAAACGCTTTTCTAAGTTCACTTATAATAAAGGATGGGATTACCGTCATAATCGAGAGATCATCTCGATTCTTAATCTCATCTGAGGATGTCCCATTGATCGTCATAAAAAGCTTCAGATCCTTGTCCCTCGTATTATCGAGCATAAAATTCTTCAGCGGCTTAAGCCCTGCCTCTACCGCATCCTTTCCGTTCAGCGTCCCTGCCTGAAAGGGTTTTACCCCCTCATCGTATGTTTGCGTAAAGACAGGCGCCATAATTGCAAAGGTCATAAACAACGCCAGCCCGACAAGCACCTGGTTTGGCGGCGTCGTCTGGGTTCCCATCGCAGTCCGCAGAAAATGAAAGACAACAATAATCCTGGTAAACGATGTCAACATGATTAGAATGGACGGCGCCAGCGACAAAATTGTCAACATAATTAATATCTGCAAAGTGGACTCCAGATGCGTACTGCCCAGATTCGAAGAAATATTCAAATCGAGCGTATCATCGTCTACATCCGGCTCGCCCTCCAACTCTCCCTGTGTAGTGTCGTCTACACGTCCATGCCTTGTCTGGCTCTGCGAGGTTGCTCTCACATATACAGGAGTGGATAAAGAAAAGACCAGTAAAAACATAACGCACATCGTAACCGCGCGCGTAACCGGTCTCCATTTTTTTCTATTTTTCCATCGACTCATCATCATAACCCTTTTCCGTTTTTGTAAACTTCTTTTTTAGCATATCTCCAAATATATCGCGGAAATCCCCTTCCGGCAGCTGCCTCTGTTCAAATATAAGCTGTTCCTCTGATAATTCCATCAGATACGTAATCGTATCCTTACACACAGCAATTGCGGCATACCGATCCCCCAGCCGAATAATACAGATCTGTTTTCCAGGCCCCATGGGAAATGTTTCCACAATCTGAATATTAGGGGATTGATTTTTAATAAATCCCGAACGGGCATACCATTTTGTAAAATAATAGGACGCCACTAAAATCAAAACAAAAACGATCAGAAGCATAATCAGTTTAAAAAAA
>CAYYGS010000410.1:0-2190 GCA_964471335.1 uncultured Jutongia sp. | reverse complement strand
ATTATGCGGGACCAAACGGTGCGTTGTGTGCATTATTGGACAGAGCATTTTATGCAAGCGGCGGTTTTGCATTCAAGCCCGCAGCGGCAGTAGTCAGTGCGAGACGAAGTGGTACGACGGCGACCTTTGACCGGCTGAACAAATATTTCACTATGAACCGGATGCCTGTTGTTTCCTCTCAGTACTGGAATGGCGTTCACGGATTTACAGCTGAAGATGTGAAGAAAGACGAAGAAGGCTTGCAGACTATGCGCACTCTTGGTCATAATATGGCATGGATGTTAAAAAGTATTGAGGAGGGAAATCAGCCGATACCGCCGATTGAGCCGTGGCAGCCTACGCATTTTATCAGAGATTAAGTAGGCGGCATTGTGTAGGCATGCCACTTGTTTGAACACGCAAAAAATGTGTATACAGTAGGGGGAAACAAGAGTACATTGCCTTGATTGAAAATTTGCTTAGCAAAGATAGAACTGCAAAAATTTTTGTACAAGTCTATGGATTGGAAGAAGATGAAAATGAGCAGTGTATTACTGCAGATACTTTGATTATTTTCAGCAAATTATCACATGTCGAGATAAAACAAATTTTTAATGAGCCCGAAGATATATTTCCAAGTGAGATTGGAGAAGAAACGGATTTTTCGCAACCAACTTTTCTAATTGGAGATAATGGTGAACTAATTCCAAGCGTAAAGCTATTGAACGATGATTGTTTTGTTTATTATTGCTGGTGGGATTGAATTTTAGATGAGTTGAACAGAGTGCATAGGGCTAATCATTTGAATTGGAGGAGAATGTTTACGAATGGATTGGTATCAGAAGTGGCTTCAGGAGGAAAAAGGATGGATTGGAAAATATCAGAATAAAATCATAACGATGAGTATTTTAAAGGTGGTTCCCGCAACACTCATTGGTTTGTGTGCAATTTTTGGAGGTATGACCTATGTGGAAGAGAAAAATGCAGGGATTGGTATTATAGGCGGTCTGATGTTCGGTATCTTTATTTCTGCCATTTATCTGTTTTTTTTACTGGTGGGGTTAAGACCAGGGCGCTATGTAAGAATGATAGAATCAGCTGTAAAACAATTACATCTGGATGATCAGGAGAAGGTGCAGCTTGCTCATGAAATGTTAGAAACTGATGTCAGTACATGGAGATGTATCCCCTATGAGTTAATTGGACATGGTTCGAGACAGACGCCGGCAAGGTTTCGGATTACTCCGCATTATGCTTTTTTGGAGGGAAGCAGTCCCTATGCGATTTTAGTCAGACTTTCAGATATAGCGGAGATTCTTCAAGGGGAAGAGCGCAAACTACATACCCAGTATGGGACGCAAACTAAGACACACGAAATATTTACATTATATACGATTTCATTTTATCAAAAGGCAAAAGTAAGCAAAGACCAGCTTCCGGAACAGGCGATGGGGTTCTTTGATAAGGATATCAGAGACCGGGTATATGAATTAATATCAAAGCAGCTGGCAGAAAATAGTGTAAATGAGTCAACAAACAAGGAGGAATAAATATGGAGAGAGTTTTTGAGACCGTAGGGAAACAGAACGGATTTAAGTTAGAAAACCAGAATGGTGCTTTGAGGGAATTTAGGGACGTGGATATTGAAGATTATCTGGAAGATATGTTTGCGTCACCTGAACAATTTGTGACATTGACGGCACCAGAGGCTTTGCATAAGGTGCGCTTTGTTCAGGCATGCGTGCAGAAGGATGGCATTGAGGTTGAACTGGGCATTGAGGAAAGCGGGACACATTTAGTATACAAATTATGTTCAGAAGAGGAGTGTATCCGCATTTTTCTTGATTTCTTTGAGGATGAATTTATTCCTAATATGGAGGAATATCAGCCTGTGCAATTTTAGGATTTTTTCATCATGGAGTATGTGATTTGATTTGAATTAATAAATTTCTATTTTCATTGATATTTCACTGTCACTCGATAAAAATGTAAAATTGCCGCTTTCTGTAAAATTGATTATTGAAACGATAGGAAAAGATGTGTATACAGTAAGAGGAAAGTTTGGATATCTGATAGTGAGGAAAGAGAACTCATTATCAGTTTTTTTGTATCATTACTTCTTGTGGATAGCCAATTACAGGTTATCATTTACATGCTTGACGGTTTAATGGTATACTTGTTTCAGTAAATTAAGGCATATAGATTGTATTG
>CAYYGS010000409.1:0-2197 GCA_964471335.1 uncultured Jutongia sp. | reverse complement strand
GCAGCGGCAGATTCAGGAGAGGGCATCCAGAAAGCTGGCGCAGATCCTGCGGAGCATGACGGAAGAGAAGGAGGGGAAGGAGGGAAAGGAAAAAGATTCTGCCCCGGTATATCTGGTGGCAGGACTGGGAAACCGTTTTGCTACGCCGGATGCTCTGGGACCATTTGTATTGGATGATATTTTGGTGAATCGTCATATTTGCCGGGAGTTTGGGGAGGAGTATCAAGAAGATGGAAGACGAGAGCTCTGTGCAATTTCTCCCGGTGTAATGGGACAGACCGGAATGGAGTCACAGGAGATCCTGGGAGGTATTATTGAAAAAGTCAGGCCATCCTGTGTGTTGGTGGTAGATTCGCTGGCATCGCGCAGCATTCAGCGTCTCTGCACGACAATACAGATTACAGATACCGGCATTTGTCCCGGAGCCGGAATCGGCAATAATAGAAATGCATTGAATCAGGAAAGCCTTCATGTGCCTGTCATTGCGATCGGCGTTCCTACTGTGGTGGATGCAGGAACTATTGTATCAGAATGTATGGAGGAGACGCTGCAGAGGGAGGGATATAACGAGGAGCAGATCGAATTATTTTTGCAGGGAATCTCCAGGGAGAGAGTTACGAATCTTTTCGTGACACCCAAAGATATTGATGAACAGATACGAACGATCGGGAAGGTACTTGCCAAGGGAATCAATCTGTTTGCAGCCATGAAGCCGGCCTGACAAAACCAGCATTTTAAAGGATGCCAATTGCATAATCCAGCCACGGGAGACATATAGTTAAAAGGGAAATGCGAGAAGTAAATAAGGAAGGTTTATGTAGAAAATAGAATATATAAAGAAAACAAAGCGGGGGAGCATATGAAACATCATGGGGAAACAGGCAGCCATGCCAGATGGATTGTCAGACTGCTGATTCTTGGGACAGGTTGTCTTCTGGCTCTGCTCTGGGAACAGAATATGCTGATGGAGCGGCTTTTGGAGCAGGGGAAGGAGTGTCTGGTCAGGACGGGATTTTATACCAGCGACACGGTGGAATATCTCCAAAAGGGGGATGATAAGACGCCGGGGTGGGTACGGGAGGCTCTCCCGGTGTTGGCCTGGCTGGAGGAACAGCCGGAGACGGCAGGGGTAGAAAGTGACAGTGGAATTGAGGCATTTGCATTGCTTTATCCGGGAAAAAAGAGCAATCATGCCCTATGGAGCGGTGCGGCAGGGGAGATGGCGGCAGGAGAACGGCTGTTTCGCAGAGATGATGCGGAGTCCGAGCCGGAGGAGGTGCTTGCGGCATCCGCGGCTGGTGAAGATGCTGATCTGCATTCCCAAATGGAGGCGGCAGCTTTGGCAGAGAACGAGGCCTTCCGGGAGGATCACCGTGAGGAGACGGATGAAAAAATGCTGGATGAGAATCTGACAGATTCCAGGAAGCGTGTTTCAGAAAATAAAAAGAAAATCCGCCAGCTACAGAGCACTCAGAGTCTCAGTTATCTTCTCAAAAACTTTTATATCGTTGATTCATCGACGTCGATTGACAAAAAGGTTTTCGATGTGGAGAATCTGCTTAATATGTCACTTGCCATTAAGAAGAAAAATAATCCGCAGATCTTAATTTTTCATACACATGGCGCATCGGAGCGGTTTATTGACAGCGACCCGTCCAGTAAGGCAGAATCTATCGTGGGAGTCGGCCGTGTATTAAAGGAGGTTTTGGAAAAGAAATACGGCTATCAGGTGATCCACGATGAGACGGAGTATGACAGGGTAAACGGCAGGATCGACAGGAACAAGGCATATAACAAGGCATACAAAGGAGTGAAGGCGACACTGGAAAAATATCCGGATATTCAGGTGGTCATTGATCTGCACAGGGACGGTGTGGGACGCAAGGTACATAGACTGACGACGATCAACGGAAAGAAAACGGCGCAGGTTATGTTTTTTAATGGCCTGTCACGTAATCGGAAGGGAAATATCAAATATCTGAAAAATGAAAATCTGCAGTCTAACCTGGCTTTCAGCCTGCAGCTGAAGATGAAATCAATGGAGCTGTATTCTGATTTCAGCAAGCCGGTTTATCTGAAGGGATATCGATATAATCTGCATTTGCGGAAGAGATCCCTGCTGATTGAGCTGGGTAATGAAAATAATACGCTGCAGGAGGCGAAAAATGCGATGGAGCCACTGGCCAGGGTACTTGAC
>CAYYGS010000408.1:0-2215 GCA_964471335.1 uncultured Jutongia sp. | reverse complement strand
CTCCTCATCCGGAGTATCTCCCTCGGCTTCCATGCCGAGAATAATATCATCATCCACATCATCCTGGTCATCGGAAATCTGCAGCACATCGACACCGTTTGATTCCAGATACTCGATGATCTTCTCCATTTTTTCCTCATCCAGCTCCATATCGCCGAAAAAGTTATTGATCTCCGTGAGCTCCAGCACATTCTTCCTGCTCTTAGCCAACTCCTTTAAAGCCGCCAGCTTCTCTACGAATTTCATCTCTGCAGCAGCCGCCTCTTTATTCTGTTTTTCCTTGTCCGTTTTCTGATCCTCTTTCACGATCTGCTTCTCTTCCTCATCTTTCTCTACCTGCTTCCCTGCTCCCTTCTCTCCCTCCGAGTCCCCGGATGGCTTTGCTGTCTGCTTTTTCTTCGCCTTACTCTCGTTCTTTTTCTCCTCCGTCTTTTTCTTTTTTGACTTCGACGGTGATTTCTTTGCTGCAGTCTCCTTCGCCGGCTCTGCCTCATTCAACAAGTTGTCCTCCTGTTCAGGTGTCGTCTTCTCCACAGACTTCTTGTCCTTCGGGCTGGATTTCGCCTTTTCTCCTGCAGCTGCCTTATCCTTTTTTGTCGCTGTTTTCTTTTCGGATGGTTCCTTGCCGCTTTTCGGTACAGACGTTTTATCCTTTTTTGTCTCTGTCTTTTTTTCTACCTTTTCCTTTCCTGACGCCGCTTTCTTCTCTGTCGTCTTCTTCCTGGTACTCTTTGCAGCAGCCTCCTTGGACACAGCTTTGGCCTTATCCTCTTCCAAAACAGCCTTTGCCGTGCTTGTCTGCCCTTTCTCTGTAGCCATAATAACCTTCCTTTCGTTATATCCTAATTTATCCATTTTATTCAGAAATATGTAATTTTACAGTTTTATGCAGTTCTTTTTTCTGCGAAACCATTGATTGCAGCTGGCGGATATCCGTGTTTTGTTCCATTTGCTTTTCCAAACTGTAATCTTTAATCTTAATCACAAGATCCTGAATCGCCTTTTCCTTCTCCTCCCGGCCCATCTCCTGCCCAAAGCCGGTCTGAAACATTTCCGCCGCCAGCTTCTGCTGTCCGGCGTCCTGAAAACGTCCGATAATCGCTGCGGGATTAGCCTCCCCCTGATCCAACTGTTTATAAAGCATGGACGCCACACTCTGATATGTCTCGTCCAGAAAATCCTCCGGTGCGATCCACTGGGAAATCTGGGGGTACAGCTCCGGCACCTCTCCCAGCCACGAAAGCAGTAATTTGTAGGAATATGTAATGCCTTCAGAGGACGTTCTCTTTTTCTCCTGCCTGCTCTCCTGCTGCCGTTTCTGCATAACCTCCTGATATCCCTCCGGCATCTGGGTACCATATTGCACCACCAATGTCCTCAGATCCTCCGTCCGGATTCCGTATTCCGCAGCGACCGCTTCCATATAACTGTCCCGCTGAATCCTGTCTTCAAAGACAAGGAGCTTCTTTGCTGTCTCATGGATAAATTTCGTCTTCTGCTCCGGATCTTTCATAGAGTATTCCCGTTTTATCATTTCTATTTCAAAAAAGAAGCTGTTTTGTGCCTCCTCCATTCGCTTTGTAAACTCGTCCGCCCCCATATTTTTTATAAATTCATCCGGATCCTTATACGGCTCCATGTGAATAATCTTACCGGTAATCCCTGCACGCCGCAGCATTGGTATCGCCCGAAGCGCCGCCTTGACACCGGCTTCATCGCTGTCGTATGTCAGGAGAGCTTCATCCGTATATCTCCTGATCAGATTCGCCTGCTGCTCTGTAAATGCAGTTCCCAGGGAAGCCACCGCATTTGTAAAACCCGCCTGATGCAATGCAATCACATCCATATATCCCTCACAGAGAATCATATTTTTCTTCTGTCCGCGCTTTGCATAACAGAGTCCATAAAGATTCCGGCTTTTATCGAAAATCATGGTCTCCGGAGAATTTAAATACTTCGGCTTCGCATCCCCCATCACACGGCCGCCAAATCCGATGACACGATTATTCGCATCCATAATGGGAAACATCACACGGTTCCAAAATTTGTCATATACGCCGCGCTCGTCCATCTTAAACAGACCGCATTCTCTTAAAATCGTATCATCATAGCCCTCATTTTTCAGATAATGATACAATTCCCCTCCACCCTGTCCGGCAAAGCCCAGACCAAAGTGAAGAATCTTCTCATCCGACAGCCCTCTTCCGCGCAGATA
>CAYYGS010000407.1:0-2215 GCA_964471335.1 uncultured Jutongia sp. | reverse complement strand
AAGGAGTAGCAGAAAAAGAAGTGCTGGAGATATCACAGCTTCTGACAATGGATGAGACGGAGGAAACCGTACGGGTGAACGGTGCGGTTCACACAATCCGGGATTTTGGAGATGTGGCTTTTGTAATACTGCGTAAGCGGGAAGGGCTGCTTCAATGTGTTTTTGAAAAGGAAACAATCGATTTTAATCTAAAGAATCTAAAAGAAGCATCTGCGGTGGAGGTGGAAGGGGTTCTTCGCCGGGAGGAGCGCGCGCCGAATGGGATAGAGCTTCGGCTGTGTGGAATCTGCGTTCTCTCTGAGCCGGCCGCTCCGATGCCTTTGGCTATTTCAAAATGGAAATTAAATACCTCATTGGATGCAAAATTAAATAACCGTTCTGTTTCACTCAGGAATGTAAAGGAACGCGCGAAGTTCCGGATTCAGGAGGGACTCGTGAGAGGTTTTCGGGATTTCCTGTATTCACAGGGCTTTACGGAGATCCATACGCCGAAGCTTGGCGCGAAGAGCGCGGAGGGCGGAGCGAATCTCTTTAAGCTGGAGTATTTTCATCGGCCGGCAATCTTACAGCAGAGTCCACAGTTTTATAAGCAGATGATGGTTGGTGTATTTGACAGGGTATTTGAGACGGCGCCTGTTTTTCGTGCAGAGAAGCACAATACAAGGCGTCATCTGAACGAGTATACCAGTCTTGACTTTGAAATGGGATATATTGATTCCTTTGAAGATATTATGGCAATGGAGACGGGCTTTCTGCAATATGCCATGAAGCTTTTGGAGGAAGAGTATGCAAGGGAGTTGAAGCTGTTGCAGGTGACCCTGCCAAAGACAGACAGCATCCCCTGTGTACGATTTGATGAGGCGAAGAGACAGGTGGCAGAGAAATATCAGCGGAAGATACGAAATCCTTATGATCTGGAGCCGGAGGAGGAGGAACTGATTGGCCGGTATTATCAGGAGGAGCATGGTGCCGACTTTGTCTTTGTGACGCACTATCCATCCAGGAAGCGTCCGTTCTATGCGAAGGATGATCCACAGGATTCTACATATACACTGAGTTTTGACCTGTTGTATCACGGGCTGGAGATCACGACAGGTGGACAGCGTATCCATGATTACCAGGAGCTTTTGGCCAAGATGGAGCAGCGTGGAATGACAGAAGAGGGGATGGAGCAGTATCTGGCGGCTTTCCGGTATGGTATGCCGCCGCATGGAGGCCTTGGCATTGGACTGGAGCGGTTGACGATGCAACTGCTGGGGGAGGAAAATGTCCGGGAAACGACATTATTCCCACGGGATTTGAGTCGTCTTGAACCATAATTGTAGAAAAATCCGGCCTTTATAGGTGATTGACCGGAATAAGGAGACAACAGTAGAATAAATAACAGGAAAAGAAGGGAGCATTGCAATGGCAAATGTAATCACAGATCGAACGATTGATTATGTAGGTATTTTGGCAAAATTGGAGCTAAATGACGAGGAGAGGGAACAGGCGAAACAGGATATGGCGACGATGCTGGATTATATTGATAAGCTGAATGAGCTGGATACGGACGGTGTAGAACCCATGTCCCATGTATTCCCTATATACAATGTATTTCGTGAGGATGAGGTAACAAATGGGGACGGCCGCGAAGAGACATTGGCCAATGCACCAGAGGTAAAGCAGGATTGTATTTTGGTTCCGAAAACAGTATAGATTTTTCGGGAATGGAGGTATTATGTCAATTAGAAATATGACAGCGGCAGAGATTGGAAAAAAGATTCAGGCGAGAGAGATCTCGGCAGTGGAGGCAACACAGGAGGCTTTGGCTGCGATTGAAAAGAGTGAACCGGCACTTCACAGTTTTGTGACGGTAGACCGGGAGGGAGCAATGCGGCAGGCGGAGTCTGTTCAGCGGCGGATTGAGAAAGGGGAGTTGACGTCCCTGCTGGCAGGTGTTCCAATGGCAGTGAAGGATAATATGTGCACGGAGGGGATTCGTACGACTTGTGCTTCCCGTATATTAGATGATTTTGTACCAACTTTCACCTCGGAGGCGGTGAGGAGGCTGCAGGGAGTCGGAGCGGTTATGCTTGGCAAGACGAATATGGATGAGTTTGCGATGGGAAGCACGACAGAGACTTCCTACGCGGGTGTGACAAGAAATCCCTGGAATACGGAGCATGTTACGGGCGGATCGTCAGGCGGCTCCTGTGCCGCTGTGGCGGCAGGA
>CAYYGS010000406.1:0-2226 GCA_964471335.1 uncultured Jutongia sp. | reverse complement strand
ACACATTACCATGAACTGACAGAGCTGGAAGGAAAGCTTGACAGTGTGGATAATTATTGTATTGCTGTCAAGGAGCAGGGAGAGGATATTGTATTTCTGCGTAAGATTGTGAAGGGTGGAGCCGATAAAAGTTATGGGATACAGGTGGCGAAGCTGGCCGGGGTTCCGGATCGCGTACTGCACCGGGCAGAACAAATCGTATCAGAGCTTAGCAGGCATGATATTGCGGAGCAGGCAAGAGAGCTTTTTGCAGGGGAGGATTCAGAAGCTGTTGCCGGCGGAAACCGCAAAAAGGCAAAACGGCGGCCGGTGGAGAAGGACACACCGGGGCAGCTTTCCCTTTTTGACAATGAGAATATGCAGATTAGGACGGATGATATTATTGTGGAACTGCGGGACAAAGATTTGTCCAATATGACGCCGATCGAGACAATGAATTTCTTATATCAGATGCAAAACAGGCTGCGGGAGCGCATGTAATGAATAACTAATACGGTGGAAAGGAAGAGAAAATGTCAGCCATTCATGTATTGAGCCAGGATACGATAAATAAAATAGCGGCCGGGGAGGTGATTGAGCGTCCGATGGCAGTCGTTAAGGAGCTTTTGGAAAATGCGATTGATGCGGATGCTTCTTCGATTACAGTGGAGATTAAGGATGGCGGCAAGTCACTGATCCGTATCACCGATAATGGAACGGGCATTCAGGAGGAAGATATCCGTCTGGCATTTACACCACATGCGACGAGCAAGATTCTCTCGATCAATGATTTGATGAGTGTATCTACCCTGGGATTTCGTGGGGAGGCACTTGCGAGCATTGCTTCGGTATCTCAGCTGGAAATGGTGACAAAGACAAGGGACAGCCTGATGGGTTCCAGATACCTTACGGATGGCGGACAGGAGAAATCGCTGGAAGCAGTTGGATGTCCTGAGGGAACTACATTTATAGTAAGAAATCTGTTTTATAATACGCCGGCACGTCTCAAGTTTCTAAAGACATCACAGACAGAAGCCGGCTATATCAATACACTGATGGAGCACATGGCACTTTCCCATCCGGAGATCGCCTTTCGTTTTATCAGCCAGAATCAGACGAAACTTCATACATCGGGTAACGGGAATGTGAAAGACGTTATTTTTCATATTTATGGCAGACAGATCACAGAAAACCTTTTGGAGGTAAATGTGGATACAGAGGACTGCAAAGTGGCAGGATATATCGGGAAGCCTGTTGTCTCGCGAGGCAACCGTAATCATATGAATTATTTTATCAATGGACGGTATATTAAGAGCCCAGTCGTTTATCGGGCCATTGAAGAGGCGTATCAGCCATATACCATGCAACACAGATATCCCTTTACTGTGCTTCATTTTTCCATTGGGCAGGATCAGATTGATGTCAATGTTCATCCGCAGAAGATGGAGCTTCGTTTTATGAAGGAACCAGAGGTGTACCAGAGTATTTATCATGCTCTGAGCGAGGCTTTGAAGCATAAGGAATTGATTCCGGAGGTCACGTTGTCCGAACCGGAGAAGCAGGAGAAAAAGGATGCCTCTTCGCGCCAGAGGCCGCCAGAGCCCTTTGAGGTTCAGCGGCAACGGGAGGAGATCAAACAAGAGCCGCAGAAGAATAATCTGCAGAATGATATTGTTGGTGAAGAAGAGCCGCAGCAGCAAAGTATTCCGCGGGAGAGACCAGTTGAAATGTCAGAGCCACAGCAGAAGCAGGAGGATAGGGCTGACTTGGGGAAAACTGGCCATCAGGAAGCAGGAGACAGGCTATATGAGAGCGCTTCTTATGGGAACAAGGCAGCCGCAGCAGCGAAGAATCTGCACGATTCTTCACAGGAGACGCTTTTTGAGGAGGGAATCTTATCGAGAAGTGCTGAGGCTGAGGTTACAATCATCGGACAGGTTTTTCAGACTTATTGGATTCTCCAATACCAGGACAGCATGTACCTGGTGGACCAGCACGCGGCACATGAAAAAGTACTTTACGAGCGATTTATGAAATCCCTGCGGGCAAAAGAGCCTCTGACACAAATGCTTCAGCCGCCGATCATCCTTACGTTGTCCATGCAGGAGGAGCAGGCAGTACAGGAGCACTATGAGATTTTTGAAAAGCTCGGATATCAGATAGAGCATTTTGGGGGCCGGGAGTATGCGGTGTCAGGAATTCCAGCACATCTGCCGGATATCGGGGAGGAGGAACTATTAAAAGAGA
>CAYYGS010000405.1:0-2226 GCA_964471335.1 uncultured Jutongia sp. | reverse complement strand
TTTTAAAAATTGAATTTCATCCGGGTGATATCCTTTATTTTATCAATGATGAACAAATTGGGAGTACAGGACCACACTGTGAACTGCGGACAATAGCTTATAAAGAGGTGGAGAAGTTGATGTCTTTGAAAAACGGACGACAGCTTTTTCTCCTCCTTTTGCCTCTTGCATATATAGGAGAGGAAGATATACAGTCTGTCAGAGATAAGATTGCAGAACAGATGAAAAGTTATTTTTCGGAGAATTTATGTGAAAGTGTTTCGAGTTGCATTGTAGCAGGATTAGTATAGTAGTTAAGAATGATAAGCCGACCGAGCAAGCTTGCTTGTGAGGGCGCAACAAGATGAGGAAATATTGAAAATTCCCTGGGATAATAAAGAGAAAAGAGGATAAAATACATTTTGAGATTTGCGTCTGCAGCGATAAAAGATTTCTGCGCTACTGTATGAAATTCAAAAATTGTAATGCTGATAAACACTGTTGAGTAAAGGAGAAAACAATTATGGCAAAATTATCGGACTCCATTATGGTTGGCCAACTGTCGATTGCGAACCGTCTGGTCATGCCTCCCATGGCGACTGCAAAAGCAGCGGAAGATGACAGTGTGACTGATGAAGCCTGCAATTATTATCGTGAACGGGCGAAATACAGCAGAATTGGGCTGATCATAACGGAACACAGCTATGTCAATATCCAGGGAAAAGCCCATCCCGGACAGATGTCTATCGCAGTAGATGAGATGATTCTTAGTTTTCAGCGGCTGACTGACTGCATTCATAAAGAAGGCGTCAAAATTTTTGCGCAGATCAGCCACGCCGGCTCAGCGGCACTGTCAAAGAACACCGCGCAGCCACCCATAGGTCCCAGCGCAGTCTATCATCCTAGGCAGAAAGAGGAATTGCCCATGGAAATGACAGCCCAACAGATTCATGAAGTTACCGTATGGTTTGCCCAGGCGGCTCTCAGGGCGAAACAGGCAGGCTTTGATGGTGTGGAAATTCATTCTGCACACGGCTATTTGCTGAACCAGTTCTTTTCAACCCTTGCAAACCGCAGAACCGATGATTATGGAGTACAATCTGTGGAGAACAGGACACGGTTCCATCGGGAGATAATCCAGGCGGTGCGGGAAATAGTGGGTGATGCGTTCCCTATTGCCATGCGTCTTGGGGGCTGTGACTACGAAGCCGGAGGAAGCACGATTGACGATTGTGTGGAAGCCTGCCGGATTTTTGAGGAGAATGGCGTCGACTTGCTGCACCTCACTGGTGGAATGAATGGTTACAACCGCCCCGGTCATTCAGAGCCGGGGTACTTTCGGGATATGTCCATTCCTGTGAAACAGACGGTGAAAATCCCGGTTCTTTTGACCGGAGGCATTACCACTCCTGCCCAGGCAGAAACATTAATTGCCGAAGGCTGTGCTGACATGATTGGTGTGGGGAGAGCCATATTGAAGGATGCACATTGGGCAGATAAATTTGTGGAGTAATTTGGTAATCTGAAGAAGACCACACCAGAAGAAATTTACTTAATTGTTTTGTGTTATAATATTTCCAATAAAGAGCGTTAAATGACAATCGATATTTTCGGAGGTAATCATGGACAGCTTTGTGGATGAAAGAGACTTTAAAATACTAGAGAATGACAAATATACATTTTTTGTGCTTCGTCGTATTATTGTAGGATCGTGACGGTTATCGCATGGATGCAGGGTATGTTCCCATGCTTTATACAGATGCAGATTATACAGCGTCGAATGCCTGTTACGAGAAGTTAGGGTATGTTCTAAGAGGAAAACTGTGTACAATAGGTTAAACAAGAAAGGCAGATTATTATTGGGGTTTTACTAAAAGATGAATAAAAAAGGAGATTTATATGAAAAAGATTGCGATTGTAACTGGTGCTTCCGGTGGTATAGGAAAGGTATTTGTGAGGGAGCTGACAAAGGAAGCACTTGATGAAATATGGGTAGTCGGAAGAAATGAGCAGCGCCTTCTTGCATTGAAAAATGAATTTGGCGAAAGAATCACGCCTATATGTAAGGATTTGACGAAAAATGCAGATTTGTTATCTTTTTCTGACTTACTCAAAAAACAAAATCTGTCTGTCATGTGGCTGGTAAATAATGCCGGAATTGCAAGAATGGCACCTTCAAAGGAATTTACATATTCAGAAATAGAACAGACAATTGACTTAAATTGTAAAGCTCCGGCCGCTCTTATT
>CAYYGS010000404.1:0-2237 GCA_964471335.1 uncultured Jutongia sp. | reverse complement strand
TGAAATGCTGAAATGGATAGAATCGTGTCCGCTTATGTATTTGAGGTTGTTTTAGAAAAAATGGAGGGAAAATTTCTTTTTGATACAAGAGAGACTTTACAAGCAGAAGCAGAAAAAAAACATGTTAGATCGTTATAGCTATAAACATATTGCTGTCTGTACTACAGAAGGAAAAGAATTAGGGGATCATGTTGAGCTGGATTCTTTTAGAGCTGTTGGACTTTCTCCTGAGGGTGTTATAGTCCCATTCGTGGAAACATTAACAACTCAGTTGGCTACAGAGAATGGATTTATCTGTCAAGTTTGTCCTTACTTTTGGGGAGATTCCATTGATTGCGGAAAGACAATTTATGTTATAACTTCGGGGAAGGATTATCCTATTGAGGTAGTTAATTCTTGGAGGTGATTATTATATGCGAGACATAATAGCAACTGTAGTATATTTTATTACGTTGGTATTGATAGTTTCTGCTTTAAAAGATTTCTTCAAAAAATCAAAAGATGGAGAATAAGATAGATATAATAAACATGGTAGCTGATTTTTTAGTTAGAGCAATCTTTATAAAGAATTTGTTGAGAATGCAATGGAAAAAGAGAAAGATAACAGGGGAGGTTGATTATAATGAATAAGGAAATATTAAAAGGTATATTCTGGTTTACCTGCTCGTTTGATGAAAAAAATGAATGTGATTTTTTAGAGACGGAATTGATTACTTTAACGGTTCCATATAATGATAAAGGAAATAACAGATGGTTTTAAGGCAGAAATATTCAAAGGTAGAGAGGTTTTTCGGTTTTTTAAGAATATGGGAGATAGTCAATATGACTCTGCTTGGGCACAAAATTTACTTTATTTTGAAGGTAGGGTGATACTTCCTCTTAACGATATAGAATGTTTAACTTCGGATACTCCAATAGATAGATTTTCTTGGGACGCCGATGAGGATGTTTGCCAACCTTTACATAGGATTATATTGAAAAGTAGTAAACAGGATAGGGAATGAAAAGCGGAAGATACCTAAAAACATACAACACATTCTGAAAAGAAACAAAATCTATAAAACCTCCCCCCACCCTTACAAAACTGTTATCCTTTTGTAAGGGTTTTGTAATGCGCACATTGTATTGTATACTCCAGTTATAAAACCAAACCGAATCACACAAAATTCGCTTGTGCGAAAACATGTGCAGAAATGAGGGATATTATGGATACAAATCAGAAACAGATCGTAACCGTCGAAAATTTAGTGAAATTTTACGGGTCGGGGGATAATTTAGTCCGTGCCGTGGATCATACAAATCTTCAAATTGAAAGGGGAAGATTTACAGCGATTGTAGGGCGTTCCGGTTCCGGAAAATCGACGCTTCTTCACTTGATTGGAGCTCTGGACCGACCAGATGAGGGAAAGGTTCGCATCGAGGGAAAGGATATTTTCTCGCTTAAAGATGATTATCTGGCAGAGTTTCGGAGGAAAAAGATTGGATTTATTTTTCAGGATTTTAATCTGATCCCGTCTTTGAATGTATGGGAGAATGTCGTGCTCCCGCTGGGGCTTGACAACCGGAGAGTCAATAAAGAAAAGGTGGAGCAGATCCTGGAAAAAATCGGATTGACGGATAAACGGGAGACAATGCCGGCGGCGCTGTCCGGCGGGCAGAAGCAGCGCGCGGCGATTGCGCGTGCGTTAGTGACCAATCCTGCCATTATCCTTGCGGATGAACCGACCGGAAATCTGGATTCTCAGACAGAGCTGGAGGTCATCAGTTTGTTGAAAAGCTGCGTGGCAGATTTTGGGCAGACATTGGTGATGATCACGCATGATGAGACAATTGCGCAGATGGCAGACCGGATCATTGAGGTCGAAGACGGTAAGGTGGTGAGGGACTGATGAAGATGACAACACGGGTAGCATATGACAATATGAAATATTATAAGAGCAGGAATCTTTTGATTGGAATCGCCATTGTACTGACAACCATGTTACTTTTTGTGATTCCGACGGTGGGAAAAGGAATGATTGATCTGCAATTTGCAGCGGTAAATAAGGTGTACCCGTCGTGGCATGCACTGTATCGGAATGTATCAGAGGAAACAGTTCACCAGCTTGCGGCGCATCATGATATTGCCAGGTATGGCCTTCGCGCAGACGCAGGCAGTATGAATCTGGAGGATGCAGCCGTTTCACTCCTGTACCTGGATCAGGAAGGTATGGAATTGTATCATATTGAGTTATCAG
>CAYYGS010000403.1:0-2241 GCA_964471335.1 uncultured Jutongia sp. | reverse complement strand
GATAACGCCCGGCTTTAAACCCGTAAGCTTTACTGTGTAGGTAGAACCCTTTTTGCTGGTATTCATAGAGACATCGGTAAATTTTGCATTGTTTTTCTTCAGCGCGTTTGTGGTGTTCTGCAATTTGTTTGAGAACTTTGAATCATTGTGCTCATTACGGAAAGTCCACTCACCGGTAGCCAGGCAAAGATATGCCTTATATCCGGCAGCATTTGCTTTCTTTACATTGATTGGTGCAGATACGGAAGAAATCGTAACTGCAAGTGCGAGTGCAAGAGATGCTACTCCTTTCGCAATTTTGTGTAACTTCATAATAAAACCTCCTTAATGATATGATGCCGGGATCAAAAGCCCTCAGCATCATGATGTTATTGTTACCATGATTGGTATCCTATATTATAGCATTATGCCAGGGGTTCGTCCATATGTATTTTGTGGAATTTCTATGGCATTTGTGCAACATTTCTGTGGCAATCCAAAGAGAAAAAACCCGCCCGGGGGGACAGGAAACTTGAGAAAAAAATGAGAAATCATTAAGAGAAAACATATTCATATTTGGGGAAAGATTTGTTATTATGAACGAGGAAGGAATGATTTCAGGAGACAGGAAAGGAAGGGACGGATGGATCATTTTAATATAGAGAACAGATCGAAGAAAATATTGATTGTGGATGATGAGAAGGAGATTACAGATCTGCTGGAGGTGTATCTGGTCAGTGAAGGTTTTCAGGTGTTTAAGTTTTATGAGTCAAAAGGGGTACTGGATTGCATTCGGGACAATGGGATTGATTTGGCTCTGTTGGATGTCATGCTTCCGGACCTGGATGGTTTCAGCCTGTGTCAGCAGATTCGGGAAAAGTGGTTCTTTCCTATTATAATGTTGACGGCAAAAGTGCAGGACATTGATAAGATCACGGGTTTGAATATGGGAGCGGATGATTATATTACAAAGCCTTTCAATCCATTGGAGGTAGTGGCACGGGTGAAGGGGCAGCTGCGCCGGGCGCAGACCTATAATCCCTCTATGGTGGAACAGGAGGAGGAATATTACGAAGTGCGGGGGCTGGAGCTCTCGGCAGAAAATCACACCTGCTTCCTGTACGGAGAGCAGATTGATCTGCCGCCTCTGGAATTTTCAATTCTTTTGTATCTGTGCCGGAATATGGACAAGGTGGTATCTTCGGAAGAACTTTTTGAAGCCGTGTGGGGAGAGAAATATCTCAACAGCAATAATACGATTATGGCGCATATCGCAAAGCTGCGGGAAAAGCTGCACGAAAATGCGCGGGCGCCGAAGTTTGTGAAAACGGTTTGGGGTGTGGGATATAAGCTGGAGAGGTAGGTTGAAGTGGTATGAAGGGCGAAATACAGAATGAGGTTCTAAAAAGGCTGGTGAAACGTTTTCTGGTACAGATCCTGATTTATACGATGCTGGTTCTCATTATCGTACTTGTGGGATATCGTGTGTGTGAACAGAGGATCTGGTATCCGTGGGATCCTCTGTATCCCTTGGTACACTGGCTCCATCTTCATTGGATGAGTGCCTTTTTATTCGTTCTCCTGTTCGGCTGTATCATTATCAGCTGTATTCATTTTTATATGATCGCGCGTATGCTGGAACAGGTGACGGAGGCGGTGGACGCCTTATATACGAACCGTGCCAATGCTGTCGTTCTGCCTGAGACTTTGCAGGAGGTGGAGAGGAAGCTGAATCAGATTATGGTCAATGTGCGGGAAAGCAGGCAGGAAGCAAGAGAAATGGAGCAGCGCAAGAATGATATGATCATTTATATGGCGCATGATTTGAAGACGCCTCTGACTTCCGTGATCGGGTATTTGACTCTGTTGCGTGATGAGACGGGACTGTCGGAGGAATTTCGCCAAAAATATCTGGATGTGGCATGGAATAAAGCGGCGCGTTTGGAGGAGCTGATTAATGAATTTTTTGATATGACGCGCTATAATTATGCGCATATGATTCCTGAGATGTCGGATGTTAATATGTCCATGATGATAGAGCAAATATTGTATGAATTTAAGCCGCTTTTTCAGTCAAAGGGACTTGAGTACGTTTTGAAGAGTCCGTCGAATATTATTGTGAGCTGTGATTCGGAGAAGATGGAGCGGGTCTTTGATAATTTATTGAAAAATGCCATAAACTATAGTTATGAAAATACGGAAATTACTGTGACGCTGGAGCCTTTGGGAGAGCGTGGCATGCGGCTGTTGGTGGAGAATCAC
>CAYYGS010000402.1:0-2252 GCA_964471335.1 uncultured Jutongia sp. | reverse complement strand
GTCCAGAAGAATATCGGCCCTGCAGGCGTCGTGATCGTGATTATCCGTGAGGATCTGATTACGGAGGATGTACTGGAGGGTACGCCGACAATGTTAAAATATAAGACGCACAGCGATGCGGATTCCCTGTATAATACGCCGCCGGCATATGGCATTTATATCTGTGGCAAGGTATTTCAGTGGCTGAAGAAAATGGGCGGACTGGAAGTGATGAAGGAGCGCAACGAGGAGAAGGCAAAGATCCTGTATGATTATCTGGATCAGAGTAAGCTGTTCCGCGGAACGGTGGAGAAGAAGGACCGTTCCCTGATGAATGTTCCTTTTGTCACGGGTGACAGTGAAATGGATGCAAAATTTGTGAAGGCTGCAGAGGAGGCAGGCTTTGTGAATCTGAAGGGGCATCGTACCGTAGGCGGCATGAGAGCAAGCATTTATAATGCAATGCCGAAGGAGGGCGTAGAAAAGCTGGTTGCCTTTATGAAAAAATTTGAGGAGGAGAATGCGTAATGGTTCAGTATACATGTTTAAATCCCATCGCGGATATCGGATTGGATAAGCTGACAGAGGATTATCAAAGAACAGAGGAGATGGCAGAGGCAGATGTGGTGCTTGTACGTAGTGCCGCAATGCATGATATGGAGCTTTCTGACAAGCTGTGTGCTATTGCAAGAGCTGGTGCAGGAACGAATAATATTCCGATCGATAAATGTTCCGGACAGGGGATTGTTGTTTTTAACACGCCGGGAGCCAATGCAAACGGTGTAAAGGAGCTTGTTGTGTCCGGAATGCTGATGGCAGCGCGTGACATTATAGGCGGTATTGAGTGGGTCAAAGACAATATGACCGATGAAAATATTGCGAAGACAATGGAGAAGGCAAAGAAGAATTTTGCAGGGACGGAGATCCAGGGAAAGAAGCTTGGTGTCATCGGACTCGGCGCGATTGGCGTACTTGTGGCGAATGCGGCAAACAGGCTTGGAATGGATGTCTATGGTGTGGATCCGTATCTGTCTGTGAAGAATGCGCTGGATCTGTCCAGAGATATTACGGTCTGCAAGACGTATGAGGAGTTGTATCAGCAGTGCGACTATATCACGGTTCATGTGCCGTATCTGCCGGACACAAAGGGAATGCTGAATAAAGAAGCATTTGACCAGATGAAGGATGGTGTGGTAATCTTAAACTATGCGAGAGATCTTCTGGTGGATGACGCTGCAATGAAGGAGGCACTTACTTCTGGTAAGGTGGCAAAATATGTGACAGATTTCCCGAATCCGGAAGTGCTGTCTATGCCGAATGTGATTGCAACGCCGCATCTTGGTGCATCAACGGAGGAGTCAGAGGATAATTGTGCTGTGATGGCGGTAGAGGAGATCCGCGATTTTGTGGAGAACGGTAATATCAAAAATTCTGTGAATTATCCGAACTGTGACGCCGGTGTCTGTGATACGAAGGGAAGGATCACGATTGCACACAGGAATATTCCGAAGATGCTGACGCAGTTTACAAATGTGTTCTCTTCTGAGGGGATCAATATTTCACATATGACGAATAAGAGCCGTGGCGAATATTCCTACTGTGTCTTTGATATTGATTCGGAATCAACAACAGAATTTGCGGAGAAGTTAAATGCGATTGATGGCGTTTTGAAGGTGCGTATCATTCAGTAATCGCGAAGATGGCCGGAGGGGTATGCCTGTGATGGTGTTGTCCGGTGGCTGCGCATGGTGTGGCCTGTGAGGATACGGGGATTGTCATATGGGGATGATATTCTTCGTAAAAAGATGATAATGTATGGGGCTGTAGAGCAGACAGGGGTGTCTGTTTCTTTGCAGCCCCTTTTTGTCTGACTAATAGGAAATTGCTTGTTATTCTGTGGCGAAGAATGCTGGTTTTGCCTTTGTTGGAGATGCAGAGTAGAATGGGATGGTGAATGTGAATTATCAGGAATCATTAGATTATATCAATCAAATACAGGTGAGCTATAAGAGCGATTATACTCTGGAAAGGGTTACCAGATTGTGCAAACTCATGGGACGTCCTGACAAGAAGCTTCGTATCGTACATATTGCGGGGACGAACGGCAAGGGCTCGGTGGGAGCATATATCAGCAATGCTCTGGCGATGTGCGGCTATGTGGTAGGACGATATATCTCCCCGACTGTTTTTGGTTACCGGGAACGTATTCAAAAGCTTTCCGGCAATCATTTCGGTGTGGATGAGCAATGGATACGGGGATTGTCATATGGGGA